>CAIXSC010000956.1 GCA_903921945.1 uncultured Planctomycetaceae bacterium | reverse complement strand
CAGTGGATCGCCAGCGGAACGGCGGCCAACAACACGCCGCCCGCCAGCAGGCCCGGATGCACAACCCACGCCCAGAGACGCATCGCCAAGACCGCATCGGCCAAGACCGTGTCAGCCAAGACCGCATCGGCCAAGACCGCGTCAGCCAAGACCGTGTCGGCCAAGACCGCGTCGGCCAAGAGGCGGCTCGACCCCAACGCCTCAAAGCCGTTCATGCCGGAACCCTAGGTAACGAGTGAGGGCGGCGGCAAGCGAAGCCCGCATGTCCACGAGGAAGTGATCCGCGCCGGCAGCCGTACACGCTTTGCGGATCGTCGCGAGGAACGCGTCGAGGTTTTCCAGATAGGCCCGCCGCAAAGCCCGTGGATCGGACTCGACTTCGGCCGGGGTTTCCAAGCCTCGAAACAAAGATAGTCCCTCGAAGGGAAATTCCAGCTCGTCGCCGTGAAGCACTTGGCACACGAGCGTTTCTTGGCGGCGGCCGCGCAGCTCCCCGAGCGCGCTCGGCAGCGAGTCCTCTTGATCAAGAAAGTCGCCAATCAAGATCACCAAGCCCCGGCGGCTCCAATGCGGGGCCGCCGCGCGGATCGCGGCCGCGAACTGGCCGTCGCCCGCCGGTTCACATGCCTGAAGCAACCGCGCGATCTGTTCCACTTGACTGGACTGCGCCCGCGGCGCGGCGACGCGAAGCCCGCCGCCTGTCGCGACGATCAAGCCGGCCGGGTCTTGCTGGCCGGTGAGCAGGTAGGCGAAGCAGACGGCGAGCGTCGCTGCGTGATCGAACTTGCTCCAACCCGCCGCGTCGCCGTACCGCATCGAGCGGCTGGCGTCGACGACGATCCAGCACGGCAAGTGGGTTTCCTCATGGAATTGTTTGACGACCAGCCGCTTCGTCCGGGCGTACACTTTCCAGTCGAGCCGCCGCGGCTCGTCGCCCGTCACGTACGCGCGATGGCTGGCGAACTCGGTGGCCGCCCCGAGGTACGGACTGGCTTGGCGCCCCACGAGCCAACCTTCCACAATCCGGCGCGCACGCAGCTCCAGCCCTTCCAAGCGGCTGAGCACAGCGGGCTGCTCGTACGTCATGGCATGCTTTCCGGCGTCTCCGCCAGCAGCCGGTCGACCACTTTGTCCGTGGTAACGCCCGTCGAATTGGCGTTGTAGTTGGTGAGAATGCGATGCCGCAGCACCGGGTGGGCGAGCGCCCGGATGTCCTCGATGCCGACTTGCATTCGCCCATGCATCGCGGCCCGCGCTTTGGCGCCAAGAATCAGGTACTGGGCCGCTCGCGGTCCCGCGCCCCAGCTCACCCATTCCAACGCGAAATCATGCGATTCGGTTTCGTACACCCGCGTGCCGCGAACGAGCCGCAACGCATAGTGGATGGTATGGGGCGCCGCGGGAATCTTCCGCACAAGGTCCTGCGCTTCGAGGATCTGTTCGGCCGTCAACACTTCTTGGACATCGCCCCGGCTGGCCGAAGTCGTCGCCTCGACAATGCGGTACTCCTCGTCGTACGTCGGATACCGCACGAAGACCTTGAACATGAAACGGTCTTGCTGCGCTTCCGGCAACGAGTACGTGCCTTCCTGCTCGATCGGATTCTGCGTCGCCAACACAAAAAACGGATTCGGCAAGCCATGTCGCTGTCCGCCCGCCGTGACTTGACGCTCCTGCATCGCTTCGAGCAACGCCGCTTGCGTCTTCGGCGGCGTGCGATTGATCTCGTCCGCCAAGACGATGTTCGCGAATACCGGCCCCCGGAGAAACTTGAACGACATTTTCCCGGTCGTCTTGTCCTCTTGCAGCACCTCCGTGCCCGTGATGTCCGACGGTGTGAGATCCGGGGTAAACTGAATGCGGCTAAACTGCAATCGCAAGCAGCGGGCCAACGAACTGACCATCAACGTCTTCGCCAGTCCCGGAACGCCTTCCAGCAGGCAATGGCCTTGCGCGAAAATCGCTATCAAAAGTTGTTCGAGCACCGTCTCCTGGCCGACGATCACCCGGCTCAATTCCGTTCGCAGGCGTTGATAGACCGTCTGCAGACGCCGCACCGACTCGACAAGCGAAGGATCGCCAACCGCGAGCGTGGACGCCGACGCCGACGCCGCGTCGACGAGCGATTGCGCCTGCGACGATGCGGCCGCCTGCGACGATACGGCCAAACCGGTCGCACCGGGCGATGCGGGACTCCCGGGCGGGAAGGCGGAAGGTGGGACGGCGTTGTCCATCAGCGCGGACTCCGAGTCATGCAGGGGCGGCGGTTGATTGGGAGAATCTTATCGCGGTCGATCCAGGGCGAAGGCGGGCGTCGGAGCGAACAGGGCGACGGCGGCTCGGAGCCGCGGCAGGCAGGGCGAAACGGGTCCTAGTTTAGCCCACTGAGCGCGGCGATGGCGAGCGGCGTGGCGATCAGCGGATCATCCTCCCTCATGGCCGGTTCAAGGCTGGCCCACGAGCCGTCCGCCCGCTGGCGAACGATCACGGCCGTCGCAATCGACTCGCGGATCGCTTCCCTGCGTTCCCGCGGGAAAAACTCGGCGGCTTCCACGAACCGCGCCGCCCCGTAAAACCATACCGCTTCAGGGCCACCAGGCGTTCGATCCCATCGGTCAAACTTCGCGAACCAGTGGAGCGCGGCGTCCCATGCCGTGTCCCATGCCGCGTTCCAGGCGGTGTCGCCTGGCGTTTTGCCTGACGCTTTGCCAGGAGTGTTGCCTGACGTGTCGCCTGACGCGTCGCCTGACGTTTTGCCAGGCGTGTTGCCTGACGCGGTATCGCGAACCGGCGAAGCAGCCCCGGCCAGTGTCTTGAGCGCGGCCAACGCGAGCAGTCCGTCACTTGATGCCGAACCGTAAGAGCGCGGTTGGCCAGTGGCCGGATCGACACCCGCTTTGTTCTCCGTGGCGCCGCGATCCGGCGTGAAAACAAAGCCGCCATCGCCAGGATGCAGTTGGCAACGTCCCAACCACTGCCGAGCCGATTCGCGCCAGTCGGCATCGACAGCGCCTGCCGGTGCGCTTGCCGATGCGCCTGTCGGTGCGTTAGCCGATGCGCCTTTAGATTCGCTTGCCGATGCGGCTCTCGATTCGCTCGCAGGTGCGCCTTTTGATT
>CAIXSC010000955.1 GCA_903921945.1 uncultured Planctomycetaceae bacterium | reverse complement strand
CGCGAAAGACGCTCGTCGCCGCAGTTCATCAGCCGCATCGATTGCTCGTGATTCGGCGTGTTCGCGTGCATCGAACGAATGAAACAGATGTCGTCCACATGGGCCGCCATCCGCTCGAAAATCTCGCTCACCTCCAACCCGCTCTCGCCATGCCGGGCGAACTTGAACGGCGAAGGCAAGGCCGCCCCGGTTTGTCGCTCGGTCGTCAGATTCCCCGCCGGCAATGGCTGGCCCGCGTGTTTCGCTAACGCCGGCTTCGGATCGAACGTGTCGACCTGCGACGGCCCGCCATTCAGGTAGATATGAATCAACCGCTTCGCCTTCGCCGGAAAATGCGCCGGCCGTGGAGCCAACGGCGAGCGCGACGCGGGCGATGCGGGCTCGGTCCGCACGCCATTCGATCGACCTTCCGGTTCTGGGAGTCGCACGTTCGCCCGTGCCCCGCCCGCGGCGCCTTGCCCCGCGCTCACCGCTTGGCCCCGGCTAGCCGCTTGGCCCCGGCTAGCCGCTTGGCCAGCGCCTTCGTCCGCCCGCAGGGTGCTCGCCAAACCGACCAAACCGAGCCCCGCACCCATACGCAGCAACGCGTCGCGACGATTCGTGAAGTTCATCAAGGAGTTCCTTAATCGAGATACATCAGCTCGTTGGCACTGAGCAGCGTTTGGGCCAGTTGGCGCCATGCGTCGGCGTTCACGGTCGCGATGAACTCGCGGCAATCGGCCAGCTCGTCCGGCGAAGGTTCACGCGCGTAGACCAAGCGGTAGAGCGTTCGAATGCGCGCGTCCGTCGCCACGGCCGCGGCGTCGCCAACGCTCGCACCGCTCGTGTCGCGACGATCGTCTCCGCGCCCCGCGCTCTGGCCCGCGTTTGCGTTCGCACTTGGCTTTGTCGTCACGATCGCGATCGCCGTCTCGCTGGCCAACCGTTCGGATCGTTCCGCCAGCGCCTGGGCTTGCGTCAGCATCAGGGGCGAATTGAGTGCGAACAGGGCCTGTTGCGGAACCATGGTGCGCGGCCGGCGCTCGATCGATTGATCCGGCGAGGCGAAATCGAAGGCGCGGAACAGTCCCGGAAGGCTTTGGCGATCGACAAGCGCGTAGACCGTGCGAACGGAGGCGTTGGCATCCGCCGCGACATCGACCGGACGGCCACCCGACCGCTGTTGAAGGCGGCCAGAGGCGGCCAGCAACGTGTCCCGCATCGCTTCGAAGTCGAGCCGCCGACGCGGGGCGCGGGCCAGGAGGCGGTTCTCCGGATCAACGGCCCCGGACCGGTCGCCGTCCACCGGTTCCGCCGCTTGCCGATACAGCCGTGTCAACAACAGTTCGCGATGCAAGCGTTTCAGCGACCAACCGCCGCGAGTCAAGTCGATGGCCAGCCGATCAAGCAACTCGTGGTGCTCCGGGAGCGGTGCCCGCACGCCGAAGTCGCTCGGCGTTCCGACCAGCGGTTCCTGGAATCGGACCATCCATACACGATTCACCAACACCCGCGCCGTTAAAGGGTTGCCAGGCGCCGTGAGCGCCCGGGCCAGATCCAGCCGGCCACTGCCGGGACCAAACGGCACCCGGGCCTCCGGCGAGGCGATCGCAAGAAACTGCCGCGGCACGGTGCGTCCCGGTTGCGACGGATTCCCACGAGTGAAAATTCGCGGCTCGCTGGGAGTCGCCGAATCCTGCAACGACATCGCTCGGGGCGGAGCGGCGGGCGATCGCACCGCCATTAGATCAATCTCTTTGAGCTTCCCGCCGAACGCGTCGGTTTGCTGACGCGACATATACCGCCGAGTTTGGCTTTTCGGAAAGAAGGCGGGGCTCCGCGGACCGTTCAAGCAATCCGCCAATTGCTGTCGCGCGGCTTCCAACAGGTCGCTCCCGCCCGAAGGCGCGCCGACCTGCACCGCCGCATTGCCGGCAGCCGCATTGCCGGCCGTCGCATTGCCGGCAGCCGTAGTGCCGGCCGCCGTAGTGCCGGCAGCCGCGGCGCTCACGGGTGGAGTTGTCGCGGCAGCGCGGACGAGCATTTCGCCGTACACGCGAGCGACATCGGCGTGGCTGGCAAGCGTCGCGTTCTTCAAGCCATCGCGAACGAGCGGGTTCGCCTGTCCTGGGGCGGTTCCCGCCGGGCGTGCGACGAAGGCCTGCAATCGCTCGGCCGCTTGGGCGGCGAAGCGGGTGCCATCGAGGTTCGAGTCGATCGCCATGAGTTCGCGCCATGGGGCGAACACAGGGTCGTCGGCCGTGGACCGCTCCGCGATCAGCCGGCGCCACCGCGCGATGATGGGCGGCCGCAATGCGTCGGGAGCCAACGACAGGAAGAAAATCGCGGTCTCGAGCGGATCGGGTTTCGTGGTCGCGACATGGATCAAGTAATCCGGCGTGCGTTTCCGCGCTGTATCGGAGAGCAGTTCGAATTGTTCGTCGAGGAACTTCCGCAACTCCACTCGCTTCGGACCACACTGCGCTTCGAATTCGGCCCCGCCCGCCATGGAAGCCGGATCGGCAATCAAGGGCGGCTCGAACGGAGCTTCGCTGTTGGCGAAAACGCCGTACAACGAATAGTAATCGGCCTGCGGGATCGGGTCGTACTTGTGGTCATGGCAGCGAGCACAGGCGACCGTCAGGCCGAGGAAGCCTCGCGTCGCCACATCAATCTGGTCGTCGATGATGTCGTGGATGTTGTTGTCGTACATCCGGCCCAGCGTCAGCAGTCCCATCGCCGCCAACCGCCACGGCTCGACCGGCGGCTCGATCAAATCCGCTGCCAGTTGCTCATGGACGAAACGGTCATACGGCAGATCCTCGTTGAATGCGCGAATGACATAGTCCCGGTAGGTGTAGGCGTATGGACGAATGCGATCATCGCCGTACATCAACACGCCATCCTTCGTGTCGGCGAACCGGGCGACATCGAGCCAATGCCGGGCCCAACGTTCACCATGTCGGGGTGAAGCGAGCAAGCGGTCGACGACCCGCGCCAGGGCCGCGTCGAGCGGTCCCGGAGCTTGCTCGAAGTCCTGGACCTCTTCCCAGCTTGGCGGCAATCCAACCAGATCGTAATGAACGCGACGCAGCAACGTCCGTCGGTCGGTCTCCACCGCCGGACGCAACCCGGCATGTTCGAGCTTAGCGAGCACAAAACGGTCGACGGAGGTTGGGGCCAACGCGGGCGTCCCAACGGCGGGCGAAGTGCGGAACACGGGTGGTTGAAACGACCAATGCTGCCGGTCGGCGACGGTCACTTGCCGCTCGCCGCGCGTCCCGGTTGCGATTTTGGAGGCAGGGACTCCCGGCTTGGCGGCGGGCCACGGCAGCCCCAACTCAACCCATCGGGTCAACACCACGATCTCTTCGTCGCGCAGCTTGGCGGTCGGCGGCATTTGCAACCGCCCCGACCTACGAACCGCCTCGACCAGCAGGCTCTTCGCCGGCTGCCCTGGCACTGCGGCGGGGCCCGAGTCGCCTCCTTGGAGCACGGCGGCACGGGACACCAGGGACAACCCGGCCTCCGGTTCCTGTTCGCCATGGCATTCGAGGCATTTGGCGGCGAGCAGCGGGCGCACGCGCTGTTCAAACCAATCCTCCGCCTCCCGCGTCCCGGCAGGCTCGGCGGCGTGCGCGGGCCCCCGCAGCCCCGCGAAAGCCGCGAACGTCGTAAAAGCCGCGAGGCCGAACCAGGCGAGCACAATCGCCTCGCTACGGGCCGGTGTGAGGCGGAAAGGTCCGCCGATCGAGTTCCCCCAGATCCGGCAGGCGCGCGACACGCATGTCGACAATCCCAGGGCAGGCGTAAGACCGCCTTCCGGCGGCTGGGCGGTTTGCGGAGAACGGTTCGCAAGGCGGCGCGGGACAATCATCGGGCCACTCCCGGGAACAGATGTGAAACGTATCGTCACCGATTCTAGCGGAAGCAACCGCCGGTCCCCAAAAGGTCGCGAGACTCTTTTTCAAGTTCGCCATTCGGCGTCGGAGCAGCATCGAACCGACTCGGATGGCGAAAAACGAGCGACGGCGCACTTGCCATGGCGGCAAACCGCGATAGACTTCCTTCATGAGACAGAGTCTCATTATCACAGAATGAACGGCAAACGGCTTCCGCTGGCGTTCCAGGAGTGGTGACCGATGCGAAACAGGAATGGCTTCACGCTTGTTGAGTTGCTGGTGGTGATCGCCATCATCGGAGTTCTGGTGGCCTTGTTGTTGCCGGCCGTGCAAGCGGCTCGGGAAGCGGGTCGACGGATGAAGTGCCAAAACAATCTCAAGCAGTTGGGGTTGGCGCTGCACAATTACGAAGGTGCGATGCGTTGTTTCCCGCCATCCACGATCTCCTATGGGTCGTCGGCGAACCAGCCATGGTCCGTTCAGAGCTTTCTCCTTCCCTATGTGGAGGGCGGAAACACCTATGGACTGATCAACTTCGGGGTGGGGTATCACCATGCGACCAATCAAGCGTTGTTTCCGCCGCATGGGGTCGCGGCCTCGAAGGTGGCGGTGTTGATCTGTCCCAATGAGGTGCAGGAGCGGCCGCGAAACAACGCGACTTCCGGCCAACCGGAGCATTTCCCGTTGAACTACGCGATGAACGCGGGTGCTTACCTCGTATTCCATCCGGTGACTCAGCAGGATGGTGGCGGGTCTTTCGCGCCGAATGCCCAGTTTTCAACGTCCGCCTTTACCGATGGGCTCAGCAACACCCTGGCATTTTCCGAGGTGAAGGCGTACCAGCCGCGGTTTCAAGATCGGCCGGCCATGCCGACAAACCCGCCCGCGACGCCCGCTGATGTGGCGAGTAACTACGCGGGCGGAGCTTGGGCCGTGCTGGGCCACACCGAATGGGTGTGCGGCCGAGCGATCCACTCGGGTTTTACGACGACGTTCCCGCCGCAAACCAAAGTTCCGTATAAGCACAGTGACGGCCAGACGTACGACATCGATGTCAGCGGGTTGCGGGAAGGGGTAACGCAGGTCGAGCCCACAAACGCGATTATCACGTCGCGCAGTTATCACTCGGGTGGCATTGTGAATGCGTTGCGGATGGATGGTTCAGTGCGGTCCTATAGCCAGACCATTCAGCGCACGGTGTGGCAAGCGCTCGGGTCGCGTGCCGGTGGCGATCTGGTCCAGGAATAGCGGTGGCTAATGACCTGTTCCCAAGTTGGCTGATGAGCACGGATCGCGGGTCGCGTCGATCACCGTGGGTCGCGCCGATCATCGCGGGTCGCACTAGAAAAAAAGAAGGAACGCGGCCGTTACACGGCCACGTTCCCTGAGCGAATTCCACGTCGGAGCCCACGAGCACTCGGCCGGTCGATGACCGGATTGAAGGCCGTTGGCGTGTGGAGGCTACAAGTTCGCGACCCGATCGCTGGCGCGAACGGCTCGCGTGTCGGGAAGACTACTTGCCGCTGGGCAACTTGCCTTCCTTCAGCAGATCGCCGAAGGTCTTGCCTTCCACGCTGCTCTTTTCCTTCTCGACGGCGACGAGCGCTTCCTTGATCTTGGCAACGTCCTTCTCGTTCTTGCCGATCACGGCGCCGAGGGCCTTGCCGTAGTCGTTCTTATTCTTCTTGTCCGAGCCTTCGTGGCAGATACCGCACTTGGCATCGGCCGCCGCCTTGACAGCGGTGTAGTGGCCGATGAATTCCTTGCAGTAGTTCGGACGGGCCGTCGCCGGAACGGTCGCCACCGAGCCAATCACCAACGCCGCGACCGCCAACACGAGACCCTTGGTAAACCGCGTCATTCCTGTTCCTCCATCGATCGAGTTGCGAAACACAACGGAACACGACTCGCGAGCGTTTCGACGCGGCCCTTCCGCGTTCGCCACCTCGCCAATCGCACGGCACGATTAAACTGGCTGGATCGACGTGCGTCAATGTTTGACTTACGACCCTCACGCAAGTTTCTTCTTCTCGCGAGGGGAACGCGTATAGAATCCGGAGATGATCCGCGGCCGTCTCGCTCCATCTCCCACCGGCGCCTTGCATCTGGGAAATGCTCGCACGTTCCTGCTCGCCTGGCTCTCCCTTCGAGCCCAAGGCGGCCAAGTGGTGCTGCGCATTGAAGATCTGGATGGACCGCGAGTGAAACCGGAAACGGTGTCGCAGTTGATCGGCGACCTCCAATGGCTGGGGCTGGACTGGGATGAAGGCCCCTACGTCCAAACGCAGCGAATTCCTCTTTACCAAGCCGCCTGGGAACAACTGGCCGCCGCCGGCCAGATCTATCCTTGCCGCTGTTCGCGAACCGACATCGAGCGCGCGGCATCCGCACCGCATGTCGGCGACGAAGGACCACCCTATCCGGGGACTTGCAGACCCAAAACGGCGACACCCGAATCGACGCCATTCAAAACGGCGCAACCTCAACTGGCGCAACCTCATCGGGAGCACCCCGAACTGGCCCGACCCGAACTGGCCCGACCCGAACTGGCGCAACCCGAACTGGCGCCGCCCACAATGACGCATGCCGAACTGACGCAACCCAGGGCAGCACAGGCCGAACTGCCGCGAGTCGAACGGACTTCCAATGCCAGTGACGAGCGGGATCCGCGGGAACGCAAGCCGGCTTGGCGTTTCCGGGTGCCGGCCGAAGCAATCCCTTTCGATGACGGGTTCAGCGGTCCCCAGGTCGGAAATGTGGCGGAGTCCAGTGGCGATTTTGTCGTTTGGAAGGGAACCGGCACGGCCGCTTACCAGTTGGCAGTTGTGGTGGATGACGCGGCTATGGCGATCACCGAGGTGGTTCGGGGCGACGACTTGCTATCGTCCACACCGCGGCAGTTGCTGCTGTACCAGGCGCTCGGACTAGCACCGCCGCGTTTTTGGCATGTGCCGTTGGTCGTCGGGCTCGATGGCCGGCGACTCGCCAAACGGCATGGCGACACACGGATCCGTTGGTTCCGTGAGTCGGGGGTGCGTCCCGAGCGGCTTGTCGGCTGGCTGGCGTGGCAGTGCGGACTGGGAGAACCAGGCGGTTCCTGTGTTCCAGCCGACTTGATTGACCGCTTCGGATGGTCCAAAGTGCCCCGGGAGCGTATCGTTTGCGATCGCGAGTCCGTCTATCGACTGCTCCGGTAGACGGCCGCGTGAAAACGGGCGGTGCCGTGAACTTAACTCGCTGAGCGAAACGTTTTAAGCTCAACGCAATGAGCTTAATGTTCGAGCTTAACGTGGTGAGCTTAACGCATTGGGCTTGGCGCGGCAGGCCAAACGCGGTGAGCTTCACGCGATGCGCTTGGTGCGATGCGATTGGCGCGGCGGGCAGGCCGGCGAATGGGGCGGGTTTTGGTCGGCGGTTTCAAGTTCCGCCGTTTTGTGTTCAGCATGGGCGTTAAAAGGTGG
>CAIXSC010000954.1 GCA_903921945.1 uncultured Planctomycetaceae bacterium | reverse complement strand
GAACTTGGCAAGCAGCGAGGCCGTATCGTGGTACTCGACTTCTGGGCAACGTGGTGCGGACCGTGTTTAAAAACGATACCTGTGCTCGACAAAGTGGTCCGCGAACTCCCGCCAGAAGCGAAGGTGGATCTAATCGCCGTGAATCTCGAGGAAACTCCCAAGCAAATCAACTCGCTGCTCGAGCGTCAAAAATGGAAGATGGCCGTCGCCTTGGACCAAGATGGCGCGGTGGCGGCGAAGTACGCGGCAACCGCCATTCCACAGACGGTGATCATTGACCGGGAAGGCAAAGTGGCGAGTCTCTTTGTGGGTGGCGGTCCCCAGTTCGAAGCCGACTTACGGGCGGCGATCACGGCGCTGCTGAATCCCGGACCGAGCAAATAGCGTCGCGGCACGACGCCCCGATCCCCCAGGCAGGATGCCATCCCCCTTTCGCGAACTCAAAGCCCGCGAAATTCGAATTGCCGGTGAACCAGGACAGCGAATGCTTGCAGGAATGCTTGCAGGAACATTCTGGTCGCGTTGCACCGAGCGTTGCACCGAGCGTTGCACCGCCCCATCGTGAGAGGGGTCAAAACCCGTCATCGTCTGGCAACCGCCTGGGAATTGCCAGGATTGCCAAAGCCGCTCGAACCGTTGCCGTAACCCCTGATTTCCTCGGCGTTTGGCAACGAAAAAAGGCTGATTGTCATTGTCTGACAATCAGCCTTGAAAGTGGGCGTTACAGGACTCGAACCTGTGACCTCTACGGTGTGAGCATAGCGCTCTAACCAACTGAGCTAAACGCCCGACGGCGAAGTCGCCTGCAAGCCTTGGTGTTCGCAGGTATCGGTCGCCACAGTGGGAGAAATGTACTCCAATTCTTCGCGGCTGGCTAGGGTGCCGCGCCGACACACGCACAACCTGAATCCGTTAATTCCTCGACGGACTCCCCATTGAACGACTCGCTCGTTCACGAGCTTTTCGGCTCGCTTGGAGGCGGGTCGAAACGCGGAGCCGTCGCCTCTTCGTAGTCGTCGGGATCGCGATTGTACGAGCTCGAACGCGCCGTCGTGCCGTAGCTCTTCGTCGGCGTCGACGTGTCGGTCAAATCAACCTGCGAATGGAAGTCCGCCAGGCCACGTTTGAATTCGCGGTAACTGTTGCCCAACGACTTCGCGACTTCCGGCAAACGCTTTCCAAACAACAGGATCGCGATTACCCCCACAATCATCATCTCGTGCCAAGACATGCCAAACATGGATGCTCACCCCGTCAAACGGCTCAGAATGGAATCCGCCCTGTCCGCCACGTGCTCGCCGCCGTGGCCACTCGGAACATCGCAGGACCGCCGCCAGCCACGAAGCAGGAAAATCGCTCCGCCCGGAATCGCTTAGCGGCAATCAACGTCAGCGCGACCGGTTCCAATCCACCGATCACCACGCTGACTTTTGTCGAGGATCAAACCGGCCGACTAATCGTCGGAACGCGATTCGGCCTTCTCTTCGGACTTCGAACGCGATTTTGGTTCATCCCGCATCGCTGTCTCGACGTCCTCCTCGACCCCCTGAACGCCCTTCTTGAACTCGGTCACGCTCTTGCCCAACGAGCGCATCATGCTCGGCAAGCGGTGCCCGAACAGCACCAAGGCGATGACCAATACAATCAGCAGTTCCCAGTGATTGATCCCAAACATGACTACGCTCTCGCACTTCAGGAATGAAAGGTGGGATGGAGTTCGAACGCGGACTAGCGGCGAAAGCGGGAGCACACCCAGGTCAAGGGCAAGTCCAGAACCAGCTAGTACGACAAACTTGCGGCTCATCTAAAGGCCCGCAGACCCTCAGATCGCCGCGACGAACTCCGATGCTTGGATTCTACCCATGGGCGGGACGCTGTCAAATCCGGGACCCTGGAGAAAGGAGGCGTGGCGGGTGAGCGGATGAGCGGGTGGCGGATTAGTTGGGAGTAAAAAGCGCAGGTTCGGTACACTGCCATCCCAAATAAGTGCCCACCGCCACTGGTCCTGCCGGCGTCTTCGGCTTGGCGGTCAACCGGGTCAGCGGTAAAAAAGTGGTCCTTCTCGGTTTCCTGTGGGTCGCCATCGCAGGAGTCGCAGGGTGCGGTGACAGCCGCGCCGGCTTGCGCCGTGGCTCGGAAGTTCGGCGAGGCACGAATCTTGGGCGGGACCCACACGAATTCCGGATGGACCCAACCTATGGTCGTTCGCCAATCGGGGCGTTGATCAAACGACCCCGTTTGAGCCACCACAAAGGACACGAAGGTCTCGAAGAAAGGATCCGACGAAATCTCTCATCGCGTGACCGGGTGTGCGATCGAGGTGCACCGACACCTTGGGCCGGGCCAAACAATTTGGCATCAAACGCTTCGTTCTCCTAGATCTTCGTGCTCTTCGTGTGCTTCGTGGTGCATCGATGGCCACGCCCACGTGCCTGCCATCGGAAAATGCCACTCGTAGCAACGCCGACAATCGGACTCTGAGCGCCACGTGAAACGGGTGACGCAACGTCCCAATCCACATCGGTTTACGGAGTATTGAACGGTGCTGGCGTGAAACGAGTTGGGAATTGGTTCGGCCGTGTTTGAAATCAGCCTTCCAAATGCGCCATCAAAAGGGCGATGTCGGCAGGGGTGATACCGCTGATTCGGCCTGCTTGAGCCAAGGTCACGGGACGGACGCGACTGAGTTTTTGCCGCGCCTCGAACCGCAACTGCGATAGCCGCGTGTAGTCGAAATTGGCAGGGATCCGCTTCTCCGAAAGCCTCCGCTGCCGCGCCACCTGTTCCTCCTGACGCGTCACATAGCCCGCATACTTGACGTCGGTCACCACCTGGGACACCACATCGGGACGGAACTCGCCAAGTTCGGCGCAGCGTCCCACCAATTCCGGCCACTCGACCTCCGGCCGACGCAGCCAATGCTCGAGCGTCCACTGATCGACGCGAGTCGTTTCGAGCAGCCGCCGGGCACGCGCAATCTCCGCCTCTTTTTTCGAAAGCCGATTCCATCGCTGGTCATCGACCAGCCCAAGCTCTCGTCCCCTGGGCGTCAAGCGGCGATCCGCGTTGTCGTGTCGCAGCAATAAGCGATACTCGGCGCGGCTCGTAAACATCCGATACGGTTCGTCGACGCCGCGAGTGACCAAATCGTCGATCAAGACTCCGAGGTAGGCCTCGTCGCGGTCCAACACCAACGGTTCGGCCGCCTTCAAACTCAACGCGGCATTGACCCCGGCCAACAACCCCTGGCCGGCCGCCTCTTCATAGCCCGTCGTCCCGTTGATCTGTCCGGCAAAAAACAGCCCATGGACCCGTTTCGCTTCCAGCGATGGCCAGAGCTGTTCCGGGGGACAAAAGTCGTACTCAACGGCGTACCCGTAACGCATGATCCGGGCGTTTTCCAATCCCGGGATTAGTTTAAGGATGGCGTCTTGCACGTCGCGCGGCAAGCTGGTCGAGACACCATTCACGTACACTTCCTGCGTATGACGGCCCTCGGGTTCCAAGAAAAGCTGATGCCGTTCCTTGTCGGCGAACCGCACAATCTTGTCCTCAATGGACGGACAATAACGCGGACCGGTTGTCTGAATCTGGCCGCTGTACATAGGGGCGCGATGCAAGTTCGCCTGGATCAACGCATGCACTTCCGGATTCGTATACGTAATCCAGCATGGCACCTGCGGCTGTTCGATCCGGTCGTTCAGGAACGAGAAAGGTTGTGGATCGTCGTCCCCCGGTTGCCGTTCGGTGCGCGCGTAGTCGATGGTTCGGCCATTCAGTCGCGGGGGCGTCCCCGTTTTGAACCGGCGGACCTCGAAGCCGAGCCGCCCGAGCGCGCCCGACAAGCCAGCGGTCGTCCCCTCCCCTGCCCGGCCGCCCGGCGTTTTGACTTCGCCGGTATGCATCAAAGCCTGCAAAAAAGTGCCGGTCGTCAGCACGACAGCCCGGGCGAGATAGTCAACACCGCCCCGCACCCGCACGCCGGCGATCCGCGGACCGTCTCCTGTTTCCTCCACGATGAGATCCTCGACCGACTCCTGCCGCAGGTCGAGTCCGGGTTGCTCTTCCACCACTCGTTTCACTTCGAACTGGTACGCCTTCTTGTCCGCTTGCGCTCGCGGACTGTGCATGGCGGGGCCTTTCCGCAAGTTGAGCATCCGGAATTGAATGCCGGTCGCGTCGATCGCCCGGCCCATCACGCCTCCGAGAGCGTCGATTTCCCGGACGATTTGTCCCTTCGCGACGCCGCCGATCGCTGGATTGCAGCTCATCTGCGCGACCGTGTCGCAGTTCGTGGTCAACAGGGCGACGCGCGCTCCCATCCGCGCCGCCGCCAACGCCGCCTCCGTGCCCGCGTGCCCCGCGCCGACCACCAACACATCGTATGAATAACTTGGGTTCATCGTCTTATCCGTCCGCTACGACACTCCACCGACGTTCGATCGCCGCAGCCACTCAGGCCATCGACCACCGTTTCCGCGCCAACCATTCCGCCGTGATCAAGGCCACGAAGAGAGCCGCCACCGGCCATCGGTTCCACACAGGCTCGGCAGGCGACGAATCGATCCTTACCGGCCGACCGCGCGGCAGGTCTTCGGCAAGCCGCTCCGCTTCCGACCAAGCGTAGTATTTTCCGCCGGAAATGCGAGCGGCTTCTTTCAAGGCGGCCGCATCCAACTCCAACCGTGCTTGCTCGCCTGAGCGCGCGACCACCGCGAACCGCGTGGCCGGCACATCGTCGCCCGGCGAATTCCCGCCCGGCGAATCGCCACGCGTCGCCGCGTCCACCACACCTCCTGGTCCTGGGTTGGTCCCGCGACCTGGCTCCGTTCGCGTTGGCTCCGTTCGACCGGGCTCCGTTCGGTCTAGGTCCGTTCGAGTTGGAACGGCTGGAGTTCCAGGAGTTCCTGACAACACGGGCCGCACCATCCAGACTCGATATTCGCCGGCCGCAAGCGGCGCCAGAGTGCCGCGGAAAGATCCGCGTTCTTGCGAGTCGCGGCGCAGCACGAGCGGAGTCGCCGGACCGTCGGAGGTCTGCACGAGCACCACGACGCCATCGTCGGCGCTCGGAGCCAAACGGCTGTCCACGAACCGCACGCGGACGCGCACACTGTCCGTCGTTTCATAACTTTCCCGATCGGTGGTCAATTGCACGGCGCCGCGGCCGCTTGCGAGCCGGGAGCGGCTAAGCCACCGCAGCAGTTGCATCCAGTAACGAACGTACAGCGGTTCGGTTTCCGGGACTCGGGACCACCGCCAGGAGTCATCACCGAGTTGCGCCACGACATGTCCGGCGCCGACAAACTGGGAGACCAGCAGTGGAAGCGGTTGTCCATTGGGCCCGACGCGATGGGGATGCTCCACGAGAACCCGGGCGCCAGGCCGCAGATCGGGCGCCGCGGCGAACCAGTACCAAGGCGGCAACTGGCTCCAGGCGCGGAGATTGCGGTCTGGTGAATCCTCCAACTGCAACGGGGCGGCAGCGCCGCCGAGCGGCGCCAAGCGGGGTTGAAAAGCGGTCTCGAGCGCCGCGTCCGGCGCTGGGGTCCGCACGCTCTCCAATTCAAATGGCAGGAGGCTCGCCAAACGGGTTCCCTGAAAGGACTGCGGGGTGAACGATGGCCCGGCGCAGACAATCAATCCGCCGCCACGTTCAGCCACAAACGCCTCGAGATTGGCCAAGCCGGCAGGGCCGATCAACGACGGATCGGCATCGCCCAGGATGACGACGTCGTAGCGAAACAATTCGTCCCGCGTTGTGGGAAAGGCGGATGCCGCATCGGGATCGATACTCGCGTATTCGGCATCGGCCTCTTGCAACACGGCCGTCAGCGCCACCGCTCGCTCGGACGCTTGCGAGCGCTTCCGTTGCCGTTGCAGGAGCGTGCGGAGGTAACGGAACTCGTAGCTCGGCGCGGCTTGCACCAGAAGCACTCGCAAGGTTTCTTCCCCTACGCGCACGGTGCGTGCCAACCGGTTGTTGAGTGTCGTGGCTTCGCCAGCGAGCGTGTCGGCGACCAGCGCGAGTGAAAAGTCACCCGGGCCGAGCGGTCGAAAGGCGATGCGCACCGGGGCCATACGGCCGTCGGGCGGCAACGTGGCGAGATGTTCGCCGAGAACCGCGCCGCTCTCCTGCCGCAGGAGCCGCACCTTCACCTTCTGGCCCGCATAACCTGTCCCGCTCAGCGACGCCTGAAACACCACCAAATCGCCCACGAACGCGCTGTCGTCGGCAGCCAAGTCGGACAAACGCACATCACGCGGCGGCCGTTCGCCTCCCACTCCCACACAGTGAAGAGGGACTCGACGCCGGCCCGCCAAGGCTGCCGCCTCCGACAGCGATCGCCCTTCGGTCGTGACACCGTCAGAGAACACGACAACGCTTGCGGTAGGCCGTCCCCGCTGAGCCTGCAAGACATCGAACAAACCATCCCCGAGCCGCGACGCATCGTCGGCCGCCAGCCAGTTCGACACTCCGTCCGCGTAGCGGCCCTCCTCCGAGCGATCCCGCCGCGGAGCCGCCACCCCGGCCACGGTATCGCCATTCGTGGAAGAAGGTGAAACGGCTTTCGCACTCTCCGCCACTGTTCCAGCATCATCGGCGACCATCGCGGCCCCCACGCGATACAACCGCACACGATAGCGCTGCCCCCACCGCTCCAGAAGCCCTGTGGCGGGTGTTGCGAGGAGCCGTTTCACTCGTTCAAGCCGCGAGTTCCCTGGAGATGCGGATGAAGCGGACGACGCACCTGTTCGGGAACCGGCCGCCCCGTCGCTCGCATCCCCGCCGGTATCCAACTCGCGATCGACCGTCGCCATGCTCGCCGAGACATCAACGACAACCGCCAACTCGGGCAATTCCGTGCGATGCTCCGACTTCATCCAGCCATGAAAAATCCAGGCAATGATCGCGAACAACGAGAAGCGGGCAACGGCAAGGACCCCGCGAATCCAAGCCGGCGCCGGACCGCGCTCGCGACGATAAATCGACCACGCCAACGCCGCGAAACCGGCCAGCACCGCCAGCGTCCACCACAGCGGCCCGCTCCAGCTCGATTCAATCGAGGTCTCGACCGCATTCATGCGCCGCCCCGCCTTCCCATCCGCCAAGCCAACAGCGATTCGGCGACCAGCGTCATGGCGATCATCGCCAACAAGGGACGAAACCAACGCCGCTGCTCCGAGTCGGCAACGGCGCGAGTAGCACGATCATCTCGCCCCGCCTCCGCGAAAGGCTCTTTTGCGCCGACCGTTCCATCGTCCGCCGATTCAGCGTTAGCCGATCCAGTGCTAGCTGATTCAGCGCCAGCCGATTCAGTGCCAGCCGATCCAGTGCCAGCCATTTCGACTCCACGAAACACACCTGGAGTGGCCGCGGCGCCCGTTGGTCCGCTCAAGCCCGAAGCGTCCGGGTTCGAAGCAAGGAAACTTTCTCGAAGCGAAGCCGGCAAATCATCGGCGTCGATTCGTTGGGGATCGCTTTCACGCGTGTCGATGTTGACCGCGAAACGTTGTTCGACGCCCATCGTGGCCTGCGTGTCGCGTTCGCTCGAAAGCGAGTCGCCACGGGGCGACATCGTTGAGAGCGTGTCGGAAGCGTTCGCCTTCGATTTCGAATCGCTGTCCAGATGGCTGGGACGGGCGACGTAGATTCCAGGAATCGATGTGGCTGGAAGCAGCCAGCGAAGCTCGAAGCCGACTCGTTCGGCGGCGATCCGTTGGGTCTCGGCAGGTTCGGCGAACGCACTGGCCATCGCGGAAGCGGGCGACGGAAGTTCGACCAGCACCGATTCCCCGCTGGCGATGGCGTTTCCACTCGCGTTATCGCCGGTGTTCCCGCGAGCGTTATCGCCAACGCTGTCGCTCGCTGTTGTGCCGGATTCACGGGACGAATCGTTCGCCTCCTGTGCGAAGGCGCCCGTCAGCGGTCCGCCAACCAGAATGTTCCGCACCGCCGAGCGACCCGCGAGCGCTTCGTGGAGCAGGGTTTGCATGAGCGGCACGAAGCTCGGCCAAGTGGCCCACGCATTCCAAGGTCGAGGTGGATCCGAACCCGCGATCCGCGAGCGCGGCGCGGCGGTTGTGGTGCATAGCCAAACATGCCCCGGACCAAACGGCTCGTGGACTAGCCACGGATCGCCATTGTGGAACGCGAGCGCGACGCGGGCCGCGTTCGCATCGATCACGGTGGCCGGCAAGTAGCACCAAATCGGTGTCGAAAGCAAACCGGCACGCTCTTGGCCACGAAATGGCGCGATGAGCGGATCACGGTAGCCGCGCGGATCGATCCGCAAATCGTCTTGCGATCGGGGCGGCCCCAAACTGGCCGGCAGGAGGCGGCGCGGCCGGCCACCTAGTCGTTCGTTGAAATTGGCAATATCGGTTCGATCGCCAGGAAAGATGGCAAGCCGTCCGCCCCGGTACACGTAATCGCCGATGGCCTGCGTCTCGCGGTCGCTAAGCCGCGCGACGTTGCACAACGCGATCAGGTCGTAACGATGGAGTGAACGATCGAGCAACGCGGTTTCACTGGCGATGCCTACCCGAATCGACTGCGCGTCGCGAGCAGCCGTCGCACCACGCGTGCCGGGAGCGAGCGCAAGCGCGAGAAAGCGAGCCTCATCCAAACCGCCTTCGACGCACAGAACTTCGCCCCGGTCGCGAACCGGGATCACGAGCCATCGGTGGTCATCCAGCGGCAGCTCATCGGGTGGGCGAACCGCTCGGAGCGTGGCTTTCGCCACATGGTCTCCTGGCGAGTCGAAACGGACGCGAGCGGTGGCCACCGCCTCGCCGCGCGGCGGCACTGTGATCGCGGGCGCTGCGAGCGGCCGGCCATCCACTTGGAACTCGACGGTCGCCGAGGTTGCCCGTGATCCGAAGTTCCGTAGAACCGCCTCGAGCCGCCCTTCACCGCCGGCTTGCAAGTCATGGCGTGCGACAGGCCCCTCGACAACCGCCGCCGATCGTAGCGCGACGATGGCCAGATTCACAAGGTCCGATGTCGTTCGAGGGCCAACGTCGCGCACTTCCAATACCGCGGCTTCGGCCAGTTCCTGCCAAGACCGACGCCAGTCGCCCGTTGCCTGATTCCCTGGGTCCCAAGTGTTGCGAGCCATATCGGAAAAAACAACGACATGGCGTCGAGCGAGCCGGGGAACGCGTTGGCGGGCTTGCGCGAGCAGTTCGCGTACCCGGGCAAGCGTCGAAGTCAAGTCGGCGCCAGCCGGCGCGGTACGCAGCGCGTTCAATTCCTGTTCGACGGCGGCCGTGTCAAACACCGGCTCGCCGAGCACCACGCTCGCGGGATCGGCGAGCAACACCAGGGAAAAGCCGTCGCCCTGCGGAGCGTTTCGAACGATCGCAAGCGCGGCTTCCCGCGCGCGGTCCAAACCAGTTCGCTCGCCATGCCGCAGGTCCATCGAATACGAAGCGTCAATCACTAACACATGGTGAGTCGGTTCGCCGCCGGCAAGCGGAAAGGCCGAGTTGGCCCGGCCAGCGGTTCGCGGGTCGGCCAGCGCGATGGCGAAGAGCACCAGCACCGCGATCCGCAGTGTTAACAGCAGCCACTCCTGAAAGCGGGCGCGACGAGCGTGTTGACGCAAGGCGGCCATGAGAAACGCCATCGCGGCCCACGCATGTTCCTCGTGGCGGCGGCGGCTCCAGAGATGAATCGCAATCGGTATCGCCGCCGCCAACCCCCACAAGAGCAGCGTCGCGCTGGCGAACGGCATCATGGCTTCACCCTCGCGAGACGGGCGGCGAGGTAGGCCGCGAGTGTCTCGTCAAACGGTCGATCGGTGCGGGCAAGCAAGTAATCGATGCCTTGCGCTCGCGCCGTCGACTTGACGCCTGCGAGGAATTTTTCCATTTCGGCGAGATACGCGCCGCGAATCGCGCGGGCATCGACGGAGGCGGCGGGTTCTCCTTCCAGCCCCGTGAATCGTTTACCGTCGTCGAACGGAAACAGCAGTTCGGCACTGTCGAGCACATGCAGCAGGATCACATCGTGATGGCGGAAGCGGAACTGCCGCAGACCGGCCGACAGCCGCGCCGGATCGTCGAAGAGATCGCTGAGCACGACCACCACGCCTCGACGGACTAAACGAGCGGCAAGGGCGGCGAATGCCGCGCCGAGATCGGACCGCGGTCCCGGCGCCACCTGTTCGAGCGCGTTCAGCACAACGGGCCAATGCGCTGGACTGCCACTGGGTCGAATCACCGTCCGCGGCGCCTCGTCAAAAGTCGCCAACCCCACAGAGTCTTGTTGCCGCAACACGAGCCACGCGAGCGCGGCGGCCAGGCATTGGGCGTATTCCAGCTTCGAAAGCGCGGAGCCGGGGCCGCGGTAAGACATGCTGCGACTGGTATCCAGCAGCACGTAACACAACAGATTCGTCTCGTCCTCGTATTGCTTGAGGTAGAACTTGTCGGTGCGGCCGAAGACCTTCCAATCGACATAGCGCAAATCGTCGCCCGGCGCGTATTCCCGATGCTCGGCGAATTCTATCGAGAATCCCCGGTATGGACTGCGATGCAATCCAGCGACGTAGCCCTCCACGATGTGGCGGGCACGCAAGGCGAGGCCGTTAAGCCGGGCGAGCGTCCGCGGATCGAAGAAGGTCGGGGAGGCTGTCACGGCGATCCTCGGCGGATGGTTCCGACGGTGAAGCGAGCAGACGGCGAATCAGTTCTTCCGCTGTGACCCCTTCCGCGTCGGCGTTGAAATTGGTTTTCAAACGATGGCGCAGCACGGGCGGGGCGACGGCGCGGATGTCTTCCAGTTCCACGTGGGCACGGCCATCCAACGCGGCCCGCGCTTTGGCCCCAAGCACGAGATACTGGCCGGCTCGCGGGCCAGCGCCCCACTGCACGTAGTCGCGAATGAAACGCGGAGCGTCTGGTTGTCCCGGCCGCGAACGACGGGCAAGCGACAGCGCGTAGCGGGCGACATGGTCGGCGATCGGCACTCGCCGCACCACTTGCGACAATTCAAGGATCCGCGCGGCATCCAGCGTCCTCGAGACCGTGGCCAGCGAGTCGGCGGTCGTCTGCTTGATGATAAGCAGTTCCTCCTCCTCGCTGGGATAATCGACGCGAATGTGGAACATGAATCGGTCGAGTTGGGCTTCGGGAAGCGGATACGTGCCTTCCTGTTCGATCGGGTTTTGCGTCGCCAGCACAAAGAACGGATCCGGCAAAGCGTGCCGCTGGCCTCCCACGGTCACTTGCCGCTCTTGCATCGCCTCGAGCAGGGCCGCTTGGGTCTTGGGCGGCGTGCGATTGATCTCGTCGGCAAGCACCACATTGGCAAACACCGGGCCCGGTAGAAAACGGAAGGTTCGCTGCCCTGTCGCCCGGTCTTCCTGAATCATCTCCGTGCCCGTGATGTCCGAGGGCATCAGGTCGGGCGTGAATTGAATGCGATTGAAGTCGAGCGCCAGGGCGTCGGCCAGGGTGCGAATGAGCAGCGTTTTGGCGAGTCCAGGAACGCCAACCAAGAGGCAATGGCCTCGCGCGAACATCGCGATCAACAATTCGTCGATCACCTGCCGCTGCCCGACAATCACTTTGCCGAGTTCTTGCCGCAGCCGATCCCGCGCGCCGCGTAGTTGCTCCACCGCCTCGAGGTCGTCCATCCGCGTGTCCATATTTCGCTGAAATGCCTACGGCCCGAAGGCGTACAGTCTATCGGGTCCGGCGATGAAGAGCAGCCCATCCGCCGCGGCGAGATTCCCGCCTGAGGCGTCGCGAACCCGCAAATCGAACTGTCGGCTCGCTCGCGGCCGCCAGCTCGCCCCATCCCAAAAAGGCGCCGCGCGAAACGCCAACAGGCGATCTCGAGTCGGCCACCAGACTTCGTCGCCAGCCACTAAACCGCGTCCAAATCCTCGCGGTCCGTCCGCATCCGATTCAGGCGGAAACTGGCAGCGAAGCCGTCCGGTGGCCGCATCGATCCAGGTTAGCCGCCGCCCGCCCGCCACCAAATGGCCATCGAAGATTCCCAGAAAATACTCGCTGTCGCCCAAAGCCGGGTTGTCGCTTGCCCACAAGAGCTGCCCTGTCGCCGCCTCCAACGCGAAAACTCCTGGCTGGTCGGCGGCCGCCACATACACGACGCCCCGATCGACGACGCACGGGGAGAGTTCGCGAGCCGCGAAGCCACTACCGGTTCCAACCGTCTGAGACTCGAACCGAGGGTATCGCACGAGCCACTCGATG
The DNA here is from genome assembly GCA_903921945.1 of uncultured Planctomycetaceae bacterium. GTDB lineage: Bacteria > Planctomycetota > Planctomycetia > Pirellulales > Pirellulaceae > CAIXSC01. Next base: position 5,863 of record CAIXSC010000954.1, on the reverse strand, counting down.
CCGCCATCACGCGGATTGAGGCAAGCGACCGCGCCTACGTCGGCATGAACAAACAGACGGCCCTCATACCACGTCAGCAGATGACGTGTCCATTCCAGGCTCCGCGCCGGGCGTGGCGAATGCGCGGCTGCGACGAGCCGCCGCCAGCGCAAGCGGCCGGTCGCGATATCAAAGCAGGCAACATGCGATTGCGACTCGACCGTGTCGACTCGGCGGAGTCCGGCATACGCGCGTCCCGCGACACACACGGGCGGTCCTTCCCACGTCCATTCCGGTCCCCAAGGCGCGGCAGCCAAATTCCAACTCGCCTCAGCGCGGCCTTCCGCCTCAAGACTCAAACCGATCAGTCGCGGAGGCTGAGGCTCGCCGCTGCGCGGCCGATCGAACGATTGCCATGGTGCGCCGACACAAGCCCACAGCAAACCGCCGTCGATCGCCAACGGAAACCGCGGCAGACCGATCCGCCGAGCGTCACGTGGCGCGAGCCATTGGGGCGACAACGGATTGGCGAAAAGGCGAGCGTCCCGCTCCACTCCGAACGCGGACTCGCCCGTGGCCGCTCGCCGTACCATCACCCCGGACGCGTCCTGAACCGCGACGTAGCCCGCACCCACGATTGGATAGGACGCCAGCAACACCGGCGGTTGCGACGTCGCCCGCTGAGCGGTGTCCGCCAACGTATCGCGGTTTGCGCCCGCGCCGCCAAGAGGCTCGACGGCGACATCAACGCTGGGAAGCACGACAGGCGTGAGAGAAATCGACCATCGCGGACGGCCAGCCAGGTCCACGATGGGAGCGGCACGCCCAGATCGTTCCGCTCCGCCAGCAAACTGCGTCCAGACGCCTTGCCGCGCGGTCGTGCCGTTCGCCTCCCCTGCCGGCCAGCCACGGCTGGCCTCCAGCCACGCGTTGAGCAGTTCGTGCCAAAGCCCGCGCCGGCCTTGCATTTCACCCTGCGAGTCGGGAAACAAGCGTCGCAGACGCTCAAGCTCCCACACAGCCCGCTCGCGATCTCCCTCCAAAATGGAGGTGGCCACCAATCGAGCGGCCAGTTCCGCTTCGGTCACTTCGCTATCCGGGTACGTCAACAGTCCTGGCAGCGCACGCGCCGCGTCGCCTTCGCCGCGAATCGTCGAGCCACTTGCGCGACCGCTTTCCGACTGGCCTGCGGGCCCGGTTGCCGGTTGACTCACTGGCTGGATGAGCGGCCTACTCGATTCACCGCCGGTTCGACCGCTCAAGTCACTGCCGGTTCGACCACTTGATTGACTGCCGACTGGACCAGTCGATTGACTGCTCGCGGGCCCAGCGGCGTCCAATCGACCGACATCGAAACTTGCGATTTGCTCGAGTCGATCGGCCGCTCGAAAAGTCCACCACCAAGAACGGCCTGCGGGAACCTGCGGCTGTCCGTGGACGATCGAAGCTCCTGCTGACACGTTTGAAGGCGAGTGATTGGCGGCGTCCGACGCTTGCTTCCGGGGGACTGGTTCGCCGGGGACTGACAAATTTGAAGACACCAATTTGGGAAAGGGCGTGCGCAGGTGCGGGTGCAAGGTTTCAAAAGCGGCGCGAGCCAGATGGTGGTTTCCCGCTTCCAACTGCGACTCGCCGTAACGCAGCCACGCCGCGGCGGCGGGACCGCTGAGCGGATAGCGTTGAAGCAACGGTTCCCAAACCGCCGCATCTTGCCGACCTTGGGCCTCGCGTGCCAGTCGTTGGGCCGTGGGATCGACGCGTCGTCGATAGATACGTAGCGTTTCCGGCTGGGCGTTAAAGATTTCTGCCAGTTGGAATTGAGCGAGCCGTTGCGCTGTGATGTGCCGTTGGAAATGGCGGCCATGCGGAATATCGCGTTCGGGCACCACTGACACGAGCCTTTCGCCGCCCAGATCGCCAGCGCGAAGCAAGGCGTCAACGGCTTCGTCCCATAGTCCGGCCCGAACGGATTGCTCGGCCCGCGCGAATTGCGCCAGCGTGGCGACTTCGGCCAAGTCGATTCGCACTTCGCTCGTCTGCGCCGGTAAACGCAATGTCGAGATCAAGACGAGAAGCGCCCCGGCAGCTAGCCCAAAGAGCCTTCGCGGCTCGCGTGCGGCGGTGGCGTTCGACGCTAACCGGAAGTGGGCAAGCGTTGTGAAAAAGCGGATGCCGATGAGCGCCGACTCCGGAACGCTTTCACGTCGTCCGAATCGGTGGATCATCGATGCAATTGGGCGGGCCCAGAACGCTGGCAAGTGTCACCGGGAAGTCTTCAGGCAGCGAGGCGATCGGGACCCGTTACGAGCCACGGTTGGCGAAACCTTCGAGCGTGCGTCCAAGCACAAAAGCAATCACGCCAAAGACGAGCATAATCACCATGTCGCTGACGCCAACGTCGCGGCCAAGCGCGTCGGTCAGTTCCATGAGCATCGCCAGCGGCAAGATGACCAAGGCGGCTTGCTGAAGCAATCGTCCGAAGGTTCTCATGAGCTCTATCGTAGCCCCCGAACCCGCCGCGTAAAGCCGTCCGTTATCGCCACCACGCAAACCAGCGCCGAAACATCGAGCGCACGCCAGGGGTCAGCCGCCGCCGCTGATACTGGTCACCCAATTTGCGGATCGCGTCGGCGACTGTGGGATAAGGATGGATCGTGTTGCCAAGCTTGCCGAGCCCGAGTCGGTATTGCAGGGCGAGCGTCAATTCGCCCACCATTTCTCCGGCGTGGGGCGCGACGAGCGTCGCGCCGATGATCCGGTCGGTGCCACGACGCAGCAGCACTTTGACGAATCCGTCCGGTTCGTCATTCGCTCCCGGCTGTTCCAACCGCCCACTGGCAAACGGCGGCGACTCCAAGATGGCGCGATCGACCTCGGACAGCGGCTGAACCAGCGTTTCGAAAGACACGCCCATCGATGCCGCGTCTTGTTCTGAAAGCCCGACGCGAGCGACCTCGGGGTCGGTGTAGGTACACCACGGAATCACCAGCGACGAAAACCGCGAGCGTCCGCAAAACAACGCGTTCCGAATCGCCGCCCGGGCCATGAAATCGGCGGCATGCGTGAACCGGTAGGGTGAACAGACATCGCCGGCGGCGTAGACCAACCGATTGGAGGTGCGAAGAAAGTCGTCGACGGCCACCCCATTCGGACCGGCCGCGATACCAGCCGCTTCCAATCCCAGTTCCTCGATATTCGGACGACGGCCGCTCGCAACCAGAATCCGATCGACCGTCTCCGCCCACATGCCATCGGGACCTTCCCCTTGAATCGTCCAGCCACTGCCGTTCGACGATGCGCCGTCGAACATCGTCGGTTCCGCAGTCGCGGCGATGTGGCGAGATTCCGCGGGCGCCGAGTTTTCCGCCCGGACGACTCGAAGCCCAGACGCGGATACCCGAATCCGCACGCCATCGCGTTGGAGTGCGCGTTCCACAACGACCGCCGCATCGCGATCCTCGCGGGGCAATACGCCGCGACCACTCTCGATAATGACCACCGCCGCGCCAAAGCGGGCGAACGCCTGGGCCATCTCGCAACCGATTGGACCAGCGCCCAACACTGCGAGACGCCTTGGCAACTGTTCAAGGTCAAACAGGGACTCGTTGGTCAACGGGTCGGCGGTGGCCAATCCGGGGATGGGGGGCATCGAGACGCGAGCGCCCGTCGCGATCAGCGCTCGACGAAACCGCAAGCGAGCGTCGTCGACGCCGATTGTCTGTCGGTCGACGAAGCGTGCTTGGCCAAAGAAGACGTCGACGCCCAACCCTTGAAAGCGAACGGCGGAGTCGTTCGTCGCCAGCCGGCTCCGCAGTTCCCGCATGCGCCGCATCACCGCCGGAAAATCGACCACCGGCGGGGAAGCATTTGGCACGAGCGAATCGGCGACCACCGCGCGGACCATCGCAGCCGCTTTCGCCGATGCCAGTAACGCCTTCGACGGCACGCATCCATGATTGAGACAGTCGCCGCCCATCCGCGAACGTTCGATCAAGGCGACACGTGCGCCGAGCGACGCCGCGCCGGCGGCCGCCACCAATCCGGCTGTGCCGCCGCCAACGACCACCCAATGGTAGCGATCCGCTGGCCGTGGATTGCGCCAATCGGCGGGCCGAACGAGTGCGTCCAGCCGCGAATCAGCGTCACTGAAAGGGTCGCGCGTCATCGAACGAGGTCTTTGCTCCTGGCCTGTCAGGCCATCGATTTGCCGACAGCGGCGGCAACCCGCCGGCAGCGTTCCATCAAATCGGTGAACTGCGGAAAGTTCAGCGATTGATAGCCGTCGCTCATCGCCTTTTCGGGATCCGGATGGACTTCCAGGATGAGGCCGTCAGCACCCGCCGCGACACTCGCCAATGTCATGTCTGGAATCAGGTAGGTATGTCCTGTCCCGTGACTCGGGTCGACGACCACGGGCAAGTGGGTCTTATGGTGCAAGTACGGCACCGACGCCAGCGGCAGCGTGAATCGCGTATGAGCCTCGAACGTGCGAATGCCGCGTTCGCAGAGCATCACCTGCGAATTGCCTTCGTTCAAGATGTACTCGGCCGCCAGCAGCAATTCCTCCATCGTCGCGGCTGGACCGCGTTTCAGCAGCACGGCGGTGCGAGTATGGCCGACCGCTTCGAGCAGACGGTAGTTCTGCATGTTGCGGGCGCCGATTTGCAGGACGTCGGCGTACTTCGCGACCAATTCGACGTCTTCGGTCGACATCACTTCGGTCACGATGGCCAGTCCTGTTTCCTGACGCGCGGTCGCGAGCATTTTCAAGCCATCTTCCTTCAAGCCTTGGAAACTGTAGGGGCTGGTTCGCGGCTTGAACGCGCCACCGCGAAGCGCCGTTGCCCCGGCCGCTTTCACCGCCCGCGCGGCCTCGACAATCTGCGACTCGTTCTCGACAGAGCATGGACCCGCGATGACTCCAAGGACGCCCGCCCCGACTGTCAAACTGCCCGCCCGCACTTGGGTTGGCTCGGGCTTCACTTCACGGCTGGCCACCTTGTATGGCGCCAAAATCGGAACCACCTCGGCGACACCGGGTCCGCTCTCCAGCGATTGACGAGTCTCGGGCCGCTTGGTGCCAATCGCGGCGATGACAGTGCGCTCGGCACCGACGATCACGTGCGACTTCAATCCTAGCGATTCCACCCGCTGGACCATGTGTTCGACCTGTTCCTTGGTGGCGTTTCTCTCCATCACGACGATCATCGAACGGCTCCCGAAAGGTCCGGCGACGCGAGCCGGACGAAAAAGTTCACTGGAAACAAAAAAACCCGCGAAACCGAAAGGCTCGCGGGTGTAGCTTGATCAAGCTGGCACGGTCGATCACCGGCCTCCGCAAGCCCCGCTAAAGCGGGTGCCTCCAAAGTAAAACCCAAACGTGAATTGGTTGCGGAAAGCGGGTTGCATGGGGAAATTATGACCGAGTCCGCCGATTTTTCAAGTGAAAAGATCGATTGGTGCGCAAGACGGTTTCAATCGCGACGAAACTGGTAAAACCGGCGCTAACGCGTTGATCGCGGCGAACACCGTCGCACCGGTTCGAGACTTCGCATCTCAACTACCCGATCGATCCGGCGCACGGTGGCGGCATCTACCGAGGAACAGACGCGGCATCAAAGGCGCTCGGGAAACCTGCCGGCTAGCCGGCCTCCTTGCCGACTTGCCTGCCGGACTGCCTGCCAGACTACACGCCGGACTACCTGCCGGACTACCTGCCGGACTACCTGCCGGACTGACTACCGGATTACACGCCGGACTGACTGCCGGATTACACGCCGGACTGACTGCCGGATTACCTGCCGGATTACCTGCCGGACTGACTGCTGGACTGACTGCCGGACTGACTGCCGGACTGACTGCCGGACTGTCTGCCGGACTGACT
>CAIXSC010000953.1 GCA_903921945.1 uncultured Planctomycetaceae bacterium | reverse complement strand
TGCCAACGCCGCCGGCGGCAACCGGTGTCGTGGCACGCTATCAAGCTTGGCTGCATAGTCCCATTTGGCGAGTATCTGTCGGGCGATGGTCGTGTCATCTCTTTGATTCCAATGTCTTCATGCATCTTTGGTTCCTGTGGTTCCTCATCATGTACGCGGCTGGGTTCGCGTTGATCTGGGGAACGATGCGACGCTGGCTCGCGCTCGTGCCAATCCGCATGTGGGCGTGGGGGACTGATCGTGTTGACGCCGCTGCCAATGTTGTTGATGGGGGGTGGCGAGTCCGTTTACTTCGGTCCCGACACTTCGATGAGCTGGCTGCCGTTCCCCCATCTGTTCGTGTATTACGGCTTGTTTTTCGCGTTCGGCGTGGCGATGCAGGCTTGGGAGGCACGGGTGTCGGCCGACTTGTCGATCACGTGGTCAGTGCGATGGCTGTGGCCGTTCCAATTGGGGCTCGCGTTGCTGGTTGTCTTTCCAGTTTGCGTGACAGCAGCTGGAAATCGCGAGATCACGATCGTGGCGCATTTTTTATACGTCTGGTGGATGTCGTTGGGTTTGATCGGCGGATGTCGCGCGCTGCTCAGTCGAGAACGGCCGGTGGTGCGGTATTTTTCGGATGCGTCGTATTGGCTTTATCTGGCGCATCTGCCGCTCGTGATCGCGTTGCAGGCCAGTGCGCGGTCGTGGCCGTGGGGCGCGTTCGCGAAGTTCGCGTTGATTCACGCGATCGCCTTGCCGCTGCTGTTGGCGAGCTACCATTTTTTGGTTCGACGAACCTGGCTCGGAGCGTTGCTGAACGGTCGAAGCCGGTTTGTCGCGGAAGCGACTGGCTGAGTACAATCTGAGCGTGGAAACGGGTGCGGAATAACGCATGCCGCTGCCGATGGCCCGCCGCAGATTCCTTCCCGCCGTTGGACGCCTGTCACGCCCGCCCCGCTCGCGTCCTCCAGAAACAAAACATTCCTGAAACGCTTGCCCGGTGACAGCCATGGATCGAGCTTTTGAGTCGTCGTCGCGAGTCGGACACGCGTTGGTCGGTTCCCGTCGCCGGATGTTGGCGACATCGATCGGTTTGGGGGCGATGTCGCTACCGATGTTTTTGCGGCAACGATCGGCGACTGCCGTAGGCGCCACGGCGACCGGCGGCAGTGCTTCCGGCGGCAGTGTGGCCGGCTCGAGTGCGGGGCGGGGCAAAGCCAAGTCTTGCATCATCCTGTATTGCTGGGGCGGGATGAGCCATCATGAGACCTGGGACATGAAGCCGGAGGCGCCGATCGAGTACCGCGGCGAGTTCCAGCCGATCGAGACGGAAACGCCCGGCATCCAGGTGGGCGAGCACCTGCCGCTGGTGTCGCGGCATACGAACAAGCTGGCGATCGTCCGCTCGATCCACCATGACGACTCGGCGCACGGCCGCGGCATGTACTGGATGCTGACCGGCCACAAGCCGCCTCGGGCTGGCAATATTCCGCCGATGCGCGAGGACTGGCCGTCGTTGCCGGCGATGATTTCATGCTTCCGTGCGGCGCCGAAGGGGGTGCCGACAGCCGTTCGCTTGCCGTATCCGCTGGTCGACAACAACACGCTGCAAGCGGGCGAGTACGGCGGATGGCTGGGCGTGAAGTACGATCCGATTGTGCTGAAAACGCCAGCCGGCAAGCCTTACGGCGGCGTGTCGCGATCGCTCGGCAGCGAAGTGTTGGAACTGGGCGATGTGGACTTCGCGCGGATCGCCGAGCGGCAGGCGTTGCGATCGCGGATCGACCGGCCGGCAGGGGCTCGCGGCGACTACCAGAACTTCCAGCACTTCCACGAATTGGCGAACGACATCCTGTTGGGGTCGGCGGTCAAGCAGGCGTACGATTTGAATCGCGAGGATCCGCGGGTTCGGGAAATGTACGGCGATCACATTGGCGGCCAGAGCATGTTGCTCGCCCGGCGACTGACCGAGGCGGGCGTGCCGGTCGTGCAGGTGTGTGTCGCGGCCGGCGATTTGAACGGTTCGGTCGGCGACATGTGGGATACGCACGGCGACAACTTCAACCGGTTGAAAAACCGGCTGCTTCCGGTCTTTGATCGGGGTTTCTCGGCGTTGCTAACCGACCTCGAGCAGCGGGGAACTCTGGAAGACACGCTGATCGCGGTGCTGACCGATTTTGGCCGCACGCCCCGGATCAACGGCTCAGCGGGCCGTGATCATTATCCGAATGTGTATTCGATCGCGTTCGCTGGTGGCGGCATTCGCGGCGGCCAGGTTTATGGCAGCAGCGATCACCTGGGCGCTTTTCCGCGCACCCAGGCCTGCGGCCCGCCGGACGCCCACGCCACGATCTTCGCGGCTTTGGGGATTTCGCCGCGGGCCGAACTGCGGGACATGCTCAACCGCCCCTTGCCCGCCTGCGACGGCGAACCGCTGCCGCTCTTCTGACGAATCCGTATCGTGTTGCTCCCGATCACCGGCCCGAGCCGCGTCGGCATCGACGCACTTTTTGAGCGCCGGGTGTCGAAGAATTCGCCTGCCGAGGCGCGATGGGCGCTTCACTTGCCGCTCGCGGATGGGAGCTAAGCATGGTTCTCCGTAGATTTTGCGGCGGTTTGCTCCGTCCGAAAACGGCAGCTGCGGTTTCGGCGCGGGAAATGCATAGCAACGGAGGATCGTACGTCGTGTTGTTGGCCCGTCGCCGATCCGCTGCATTTCGAACCGGGTTCATTCCCGCCGCTTATGAATTGCTCAAACCTGTTCTTGAGTTTAGCGACTGGGACGGATCAAACGGGGCGAAATCCCAGGCGCCGCGCGGCCGCCGGTTTCACGCTCGTCGAACTACTGGTGGTGATCGCGATCATCGGCATGTTGGTCGCGTTGTTGTTGCCGGCCGTGCAGGCGGCCCGCGAGGCGGCTCGACGCATGTCCTGCACGAACAATCTGAAGCAGATCGCGCTCGCCATGCACAACCATGAGAGCACGTATCAGATGATGCCGTATTCTAAACGCGACACTTTGCCGCAGCGGAGTTGGGCGCCTGACACGCTTCCGTACCTGGAACAATCGAGCATGGTGAGCGGCGCGTTCTACGACTTGAACGAGAATTGGTGGCGGAGCACGACGTACGCGGGCGTTCCCATTCCGAATTCAACGACCGCCCAAATGCACTTGGCGGTTTTCAACTGCCCGTCCACGCCCAATCAGCGGCGGACGCAGTTCAAGGTGGAAACGCCGCCCGAGCAGAACAAGGTCGGGGCATGCGGCGATTACTTCGTCACCGAGGGCGTCAGCATCACGATCAATGCCGAACTGCCGGTCGCCGAACAGTTTCCCGTGGGCACCGATCTCCAGGGGGCGCTGCGAAAATTCCCGAACGCGAACACGTTCGCGATGATCACCGACGGCACATCGCAGACGATCCTGTTGGGGGAATGCGCGGGACGCGAGGACGTCTATCGCGGACGGAAACGGACGCCCGCAATGGCGGACAAGACGCAATCCAACTGCGCTCGGGCTCGGGGCGGCGCTTGGGCGACCAACGACAATCCGTACGAGATTGGCAGCCGCGTCGAGTGGTGTACCGGGTCGGCCATTC
>CAIXSC010000952.1 GCA_903921945.1 uncultured Planctomycetaceae bacterium | reverse complement strand
TTCACCAGCGACAACGGTCCCTGGCTGATCAAGGGAGCGGATGGCGGCAGCGCCGCGCCGCTCCGCGGAGGCAAAGGCAGCACCTGGGAGGGCGGCGTCCGAGTTCCCACGATCGCCCGCTGGCCAGGAAAGATCGCCGCTGGCAGCCGCTGCGACGCGGTCGCGGGCACGATCGACATCCGCCCCACCCTCGTGACGCTCGCCGGCGGCCAAGTGCCGGCGGAACCCGTGATCGACGGCCGCGATATCTCTGGACTACTGCTGGGTCGCACGACCGAGTCGGCCCGCGAGGCCCATTACTACTTCAGCGGCAATCAGCTGCAGGCCGTACGGCAAGGACCATGGAAACTTGCGGTCGCCAGCCAACCCGAGACGATGGGCCGCGGCGTCGCCGCCGACGCGAACCGCAATCCACGGCTCTACAATCTCGACTCTGAAATCGGCGAGCAAACCGACCTGTCCGCCAAACATCCGGAAGTCGTGCTCCGCTTGCAGGCGCTGGCGGAAAAGATGCGGGCCGCGATCGCGGGGGATTCGCCGACCGACCGCCGTCCCCCGGGACTTGTGGACAACCCCAGGACGCTCTACCCGTCCGAGCCCCCCGCTGCGAAACCAGCCGCCGCCAAGCCAGCGGCCAAGTTGCCAGGGGCGAAGGCGGGAGGCGCCAAACGGCAGGCGGGCAAACCGTCCGGCGATGCCGCAACCGATCAGCCAAGCGATAAGCCCAGCGACACGCCCAGTGAAAAGGGGCGCGGCTGACGATCAGGCGCCGGCACCGCGGAGCCAAAAGCCGCCATCGACGAGCAGCGACGTGCCGGTGATGTAATCGGCGTCGCTGGAACAGAGGAACGCCGCCGCCTTGCCGACATCGGCGGGCGATCCCAAGCGGCCCCAGGGCAACTGGGCCGCGTGGTCGGCGATGTACTGGTCGCCGAACGTTTCGTGTTCGCCCGGCGTGTCGATCCAACCGGGTTCGATCACGTTGACATTGATGCGATGCTTGGACAGCTCGGCGGCGATCGTAAATGCCATGTGATTCAATCCCGCTTTGCCGGCGTTGTAGGCGGCGCTCCGCACATACGGGACGCGTGATTGCACGCTCGAAATGAACACAATCTTGCCGCCGCCGCCCCGTTCCACCATGTGCCGCGCGGCCGCTTGGCTCATGTAGAAGCCGCCGTTGAGCGTACCGCGGACGACTTGGTCGAACAGCGACGGCGGACATTCCAAAAAATCGCTGCGGCGCGAAAACGCCGGATTACTGACGAGGATATCGAGCCCACCGAGCTCGTCGATCGCCCGCCGCGCGACATCGCCGCACGATACGGGCTCGAAGACATCGCCGGGGATGAAGGACGCCCGCCGCCCCAGGGCGAGGATAGCGTCCAGCGTTTCGCGGGCCGCATCGGTCAGTTCGCGGTCGTTCACCGCCACATCGGCTCCAGCGCGAGCCAGTTCCACCGCGCACCCGGCCCCAATACCCCGCGCCGCTCCCGTGACGAGCGCCCGTTTGCCTGACAAGTCGACAGCCACAACGCTTTTCTCCGACAAGATCCCCCGAGAAACCACGAAGCGGACGAATCTTACGCAGCCAAGTGACTCCGCGAAAGCCAAACCATCAGCTCAGGGGCGACCGAAAAATAATTTCCCAAAAGAAGCCGCGAATCATGGGGACACGGCGACTTTTTCGCGGTTCCGCGATGCGGTCCGCCGGTCCTCTTGTCCCGAAGGGGCAAAACAGGTTAGCCCAGGGCAGAGCGAGGCGGCGCAGCCGCCGAGCGCCGCCCTGGGTAAACGGCCACCCCTGCACGTCCGTCGCCCTGAAGGGGCAAAACAAACACGCGACAAACGCGCCACAAACGCGCCACAAACGCGCCACAAACGCGCCACAAACGCCCGAAATCGTGCGTCGAAATGATTCAAATGACGGAATCATACGGAACGTGGCCGCTTCATTGCCATTCGTCGTTGCCCCGAAGGGCAACGCTGTGAAGCATTTTTTTCTGTTGGAAATTGGGGTTGTCGTGCTCGGCGGATAATGAAAAAAGCCAGATTCCCCCCAACACCGACTGAACACACGT
>CAIXSC010000951.1 GCA_903921945.1 uncultured Planctomycetaceae bacterium | reverse complement strand
TTCCTGGGAGCCAATGGGGGCACAGCGGACGCGACCGGCGTGTCGATCACCGACGCCAAGCTGGGATTGGTCGTGCGGAAGGTGGTCGACGACAACCTCGCCACGCAAGCCGGAGCCAAGTATGCGTTGGTCGCTGACGGCTTCGCTGCGCTGGTCGGCGTCGATGGACTGACACTCAGCGGCTCGCTGGCGGCCCGCGTGAACCGCATGGGTGCGGCAGTCAACAAGACGGTCGATGTGATGGGCACTCCGGTGCTAGTCAAGTTCGACGACGGCGCGGATGTCACGCAGTTCTCGGGCAGTGTCACGCTGGCGGTTGCCGGCTTTGTGTCGGTCAGTGGCGATTTCGCTTTCGAGAGCCAGTCGACGACTGTGGGAACGGCGACGACGACGGAGATTGTCGCGGCGGCGGCGAATATCGATATCTTCCTGGGCGCCAATGCCAACACCGCGGATGCGACGGGTGTTCAGATCACTGGCGCCAAGCTGGGGTTGGTCATGCAGAAGGTGACCGACACGAATCTGACCACCCAGGCTGGTTCGAAGTACGCGCTTGTGGCGGACGGCTCGGCGGCGCTGGTTGGCATCAGCGGACTGACGCTGACAGGCAGTTTGGCGGCCCGAGTGAACCGTATGGGCAGCGCGGTGGACAAGACGGTGATGGTCGCCGGCACGCCCGTCCACGTGAAGTTCGACACCGGCGCGGATGTGATGCAATTCTCCGGCGACGTTTCGCTGGCGATTTCGGGATTTGTGACGGTGACGGGGGCGTTCGCGTTCGAGCGCAAGTCGGAAACCTCGGGCGCCGTGACGACCACGGAGATCATCGCCGCCGCGGCGAATATCAACATCTTCTTAGGGGCGAACGCCGGAACGGCGGACGCCACGGGGGTTCAGATCACCGGGGCGAAACTGGGGTTGGTGATGCAGAAGGTCACCGATACCCGTTTGACGACCCAGGCCGCTTCGAAGTACGCGTTGGTCGCGGAGGGTTCGGCGGCGCTGGTCGGGGTGGATGGTTTGACGCTGGGCGGCACCTTGGCGGCCCGCGTCAACAAGATGGGCGCTCCGATCGATCGGACCATCGACGTGCAAGGCACGCCGGTTCAGGTCAAGTTCGACGATGGCCGCGATGTGATGCAGTTCGCGGGAAGCATCTCGCTGGGCGTCTCCGACTTTGTGACGGTCAGTGGCGCTTTCGCGTTCGAGCGGGTTGTGGAAACGAACGGCACCGTGACGACGACGGACATCACGGCGGCGGCGGCGAACATCAACATCTTCCTAGGCGCGAATGCTGGCACCGCCGATGCGACGGGTGTTTCGATCACGGGCGCGAAACTGGGGCTCGTGCTGCGAAAGGTGACGGACAGCTCGTTGACGACCCAGGTCGGCTCGAAGTACGCGTTGGTGGCCGAAGGCACCGCGGCGCTCGTAGGCATCGATGGATTGACGCTATCCGGCACTTTGGCCGCGCGCGTCAATCGGATGGGGTCGCCAGTCGACAAGACTATCGATGTCATGGGGACGCCCGTCCGGGTGAAGTTCGATGATGGCACCGATGTCATGCAGTTCGCGGGCAGCGTGTCGCTGGAAATCGACGAGTTCGTGCGAGTCAGTGGCGACTTCGCTTTTGAGCGGACTTCGAATGTGTCCGGCAATGTCACGACCACGCAGATTCTGGCGGGCGCGGCGAACATCAACGTGTTCCTTGGGGCGAACGCGGGGCAGGCCAACCAGACGGGCGTGTTGATCACCGGCGCCTATCTCGGCTTGGTGCTGCAGAAGGTCACGACGGCGGGCGCATCGTCGCAACCCAGTTCCCAGTACGCGTTGGTCGCTGGCGGATCGGCGGCGCTTGTTGGCATCAGTGGATTGACTCTGCAAGGATCGCTGGCCGCCCGCGTCAACCGTATGGGAACCACTGTCGACAAGACGATCAATGTCCGCGGCACGCCCGTCGAAGTGAAGTTCGACTCGCCCGCCGATGTGACGGAGGTGAGTGGATCGGCGAAGCTGGCGATTTCCGACTTCATTTCGATCGAAGGCAGTTTCGCATTTAGCAAGACGGGCGACACGGTTTTGGTTGGTGTCTCCGGCGTCAGGGCGTTCCTGGGCGTGACCAATGGTGGGCGTCCGATCGGATTGCAGGTGTCTGACGGCAATCTGGGATTGGTGCTCCGCGACGGCCGGTACGCGCTGAAGACCTCCGGCAATGTCGCGTTGGTCGGGTTGGATGGTTTGAC
>CAIXSC010000950.1 GCA_903921945.1 uncultured Planctomycetaceae bacterium | reverse complement strand
CGTACCAAGGGCGGTCGTCATCCGGTCAGCCCGACGGGCGTGTTGGCAAAGGGTGGTTTCACCCGCAAGCGTCGCAAGCCGACGAACAAGGCGATTGTTCGCCGTCGAAAATCGACTCGGTACGGCCAATTGAAACTGAGGTAGTGTTGCTGCTATAAACCGTGTCCCGCCAACCGAGTTAGAACGGTTGAACGGACATGACCGCAGTGCGAGTTGTGTGAAAACGGAACTGCGATAACTGCGGTTGGATTGGGTGGTAGGCGAGGACGAACAAGCAAGCGATAGCCGAGCAAGTAGCTTGGGTAGGGATAGTGGGAGTGAATCATGGGTAGGTCGTCGAAAAAAGGTCCGTTTGTCGACTTCAAGGTTTACGCCAAGGTTCGCGCCCAATTGGATGCGGGCGGCGCGAAGACGGCGATCAAGACCTGGGCGCGGGCCTGCACGATTGTTCCCGAGTTTGTCGGGTTTTCGTTTGACGTGCATAACGGCAAGCAATTCCTGCGAGTGTTTGTGACGGAAGACATGGTGGGTCATCGTTTGGGCGAGTTCGCTCCGACGCGGACGTTCCGTGGTCATAGCGGCAAGAAGGCGGCTCCGGCCACGAAGTAGGCCCGAGCGGATGCGGGTGCGGTTCGGATGTAGTCGAACGGCACCGGATGTTGCGAGGTCGTGAGACGCGACAGACTGGTTGAAGGGTGAGGACTCGAACATGCAATACAATGCCACTCATCGATATGCCCGGATAAGCCCTCGGAAGGTGCGACACCTAGCGACGCTGGTCCGCGGCAAGTTCGCCGACGAGGCTTTGGAGTTGCTTAGGTACCAGCCTCAGCGCGGTGCTCGGATGTTGGAGCAGGTCATCAAGAGCGCCGTCAGCAATGCCCAGGAAGGCACGCAGACGTCAGCTGGTCGACCTGTGGAAATTGAGGAATTGGTGCTGACCGACGTGCGGATTGATGGCGGCCCGATGTTCAAGCGCATCCGCCCCAGAGCTCGCGGTATGGCGTTCACGGTGAAGCGTCGGATGTCGCACATCGCGGTCACGGTTGAGGACCTGGATAGCTTAACGTAGACGTGGTCGGTTAGACGGACAGTCGGACAGTCGAGCGATATACTCGTTGTTGGTGGAGACGGTCATGGGTCAAAAAGTTAATCCCGTTGGATTCCGGACTGGCGTGATGATCGGCTGGAAGAGCCGGTGGTACGCGTCGAAGCGGGAGTATTCCAACCTTTTGATCGAGGACACTAAGGTCCGGGACTTCATCAAGAACCATCCGCAAAAGACGCAGTACCGGAGCGCTGGTATCGACCGTATCGAAATCGAGCGGACACGGGACGAAGTCAAGGTGATCCTGTTCGTGGCACGGCCGGGTTTGATCATTGGCCGCAAGGGACAGGAAGTGGAAGTGCTCCAAGAGGAGCTGCAGAACCTTATCGGCCGGCGGGTCAATTTGAAGATCGAAGAGGTTTCCCGACCGGAGCTACAGGCTCAATTGGTCGCCGAGGAAATCGCGATGCAGTTGGCCAAGCGTGCTAGTTTCCGTCGCACGATGAAGAATGCGATGGAGGCCACGATGGAGGCTGGGGCGAAGGGGATCAAGGTTCAGTTGGCTGGTCGACTCGGCGGCGCAGAAATGGCCCGTCGGGAAAAGGCGATTCTGGGTTCGATTCCGCTTAGCACTCTAAGAGCGAAAATCGATTACGGTTTTGCCGAGGCGGCCACCGCCCAGGGCAACCTGGGTATTCAGGTTTGGATTCACCAGGGGATGTACGAAGGGGAGATGACCGATGGCGCTAATGCCGAAGCGAGTCAAGCACAGAAAAAGCCAAAGAGGACGTATAAAAGGTAACGCCACGCGTGGCAACCGAGTCGTCTTCGGCGATTTCGGTCTCCAGGCGATGCAGGGCGGGTGGATCCGAGCGCAGACAATCGAGGCGGGGCGTATTGCGGCTCAGCAGTACATCCGCGGTGAGGGACGGCTGTACGTGCGGATGTTCCCGCATAAGTCGATCACTGCACGCCCGCTTGAAACGCGTATGGGTAAGGGAAAAGGCGAGCCGGCGGCGTGGGTCGCGGTCGTTAAGCCCGGTGCCGTGTTATACGAGTTGGGTGGGGTGACCGAGGAGCAGGCAAAACTCTGCATGGCTCGGTTGGCTCACAAGATGCCGATCCGGGTGCGTTTTGTCCGACGGCGGCCTGCGTAGTTTGTGGGAGAAGTGCGATGAAAGTGAAAGAACTACGAGAGATGACCGGCGAGCAACTCGCCCAGCAACTGAATGAAATCAGTAGCGGGCTGTTCCGCTTGCGGGTTCAGGCGGAGACGGAGCGTGAAGATGCTGCTAGCGAGATCAAGAAGTCTCGTCGCACCATTGCGCGGATTTTAACGGTCCAGCGTGAGCGAGAGCTGAAGAAGTAGGTCGCGGCGTCGGATATATGGGTGCCTAGATAGTTGGGGCGAGAAACAGCGAGTCGGGATCGGTTTCGTCGAGGACTTGCTGGTGCGGGTCTGCGGCAAAAGGCGACGGGGGATAAGAGTCATGCCGAAGCGGGTTGTGGTCGGGTTGGTTAAGGGCGACAAGTGCGACAAGACCCGTCGGGTTGAAGTCCCGCGTTTGGTTCGGCACAAGAAGTACGGCAAGATCATCCATCGCCGGACGGTGTGCTACGCCCATGATGAGAACAATGCGTCGTCGGCTGGCGATCTCGTCGAGATCATCGAGTCGCGTCCGCACTCGAAGACGAAGCGGTGGGAACTCCTGCGGATTGTCAAACGGAGTGGCGCGGACGAGCAGGCTGCAAGCCAGGTGTCGGTGGACGCGCCGGAGATCCCGGGCTGAGTCAGCCATGGCGCGGCAGATGTCGCGTCGAGTACCTGACAGACGTTCGAGAGGGTGCGGTCGGGAAGGCCGCGGATAAGATTCACTTTAGAGACCCGTCCATACCTAAGATCACGTGACCGGCGACCGCGGTGCCGGGGATGATAGCAGGGGCGATCAACGATGATTCAGCAGGAAACGAGACTTAATGTCGCCGACAATACGGGCGCCAAAGAAGTCATGTGTATCAAGGTGTTGGGCGGCTCGCGGCGTCGTTATGCCGGTATCGGCGACGTCATCATCTGCTCCGTGAAGTCGGTCGTTGCGGGCGGTGACATTAAGAAGAAAGCCGTGGTTCGGGCGGTCGTGGTTCGCTGCAAGCAACCGACACGTCGTGAGGACGGCAGCTACATCAAGTTCGATAGCAACGCGGTCGTGCTGGTCGATAACGACGGCAACCCGCGGGGTACGCGTATTTTCGGGGCAGTGGCTCGCGAATTACGCGATCGCAATTACATGAAGATTGTCAGTCTCGCCAGCGAGGTGGTGTGATGCATATTCGCAAAGATGACCAAGTCGAAGTGGTTCGTGGCGACGACCGGAAGAAGCGCGGCAAGGTGTTGTCGATCGACCGCGAAAACGGCACGCTCGTTGTCGAGGGTGTTGGTCGAGTGTACAAGCATGTGAAGCGCACCCAAAAGAACCCGCAGGGCGGACGCTTGTCGAAGGAAATGGCGGTCCGCATCGCCAATGTTCGGCTCGTTTGCGAGAAGTGCAACAAGGCGACCCGGACCGGTGTCCGCTACAGTCAAGATGGTGCGAAAGAAGTTTTTTGCAAGACGTGCGATGCGGTCGTGCGGACGATGTCGCCAGCTCGGAAAGCATATTCAAAGTCGTAGGGTCAGCCAGTTGTGGACGCTCGGCGAACATTGGCATAGTTAGGAATTGAAGACCGCCTCGGAGATCTGGTACGTTGCCCAGATACGGATGAGGGGTGGATCGAGAGAAACTGATGAAACCCAGATTGCAAGAACGCTACGAGACCGAAATCCGGAAGGCGTTGGCCGAGAAGTTTGGTTACAAAAACGCGCACTCGGTGCCGCGACTGCTAAAGGTTGTGGTCAACATGGGCGTCGGCGCGGCCACCCAGGACAAGAAATATCTCGAGACGTCTTTGGACGCCCTCACCCAGATTGCTGGCCAAAAGCCAGTGGCCACTTTGGCCCGCAAGGCGATCGCCGGCTTTAAACTGCGTGAAGGTGTCGCCATCGGCTGCAAAGTGACTCTCCGACGTCAGCGGATGTACGAGTTCGTCGATCGCTTGGTTTCCCTGGCCCTGCCGCGTGTCCGCGACTTCCGCGGTGTCAGTCGCAAGGCGTTTGATGGCCACGGAAACTATAGCTTGGGATTGGCGGAGCAGTTGGTTTTCCCGGAATTGAATCCGGATAAGTTCACGCGGCCGCAAGGCATGAACATCGCCTTTGTGACGTCGACGGAGAGTGACGAAGAATCGCGTGAGTTGTTGCGTTTGCTGGGTGTGCCGTTTCAGGTCGATGATAAGGCCAAGAGCGGTTCCTAGCTCGGGTGGGGCGTTCGAAGGTTTGATAGCGGGGTAGCTACTCGTGGCGAGTAAATCGAAGCGAGCGAAGGCGTTGCAAACGCCTAAGTTTTCCACCCGGATTCGGCGACGGTGCCGCCTGTGCGGTCGGCCACGGGCGGTGTATCGGAAGTTCGGAATCTGCCGGATTTGCTTCCGCAAATTGGCGGATCAGGGGATGATTCCGGGGGTTCGGAAGGCGAGCTGGTAGCGAGGGAACAGGTAGATCATGTTGACTGACCCGATCTCCGACATGTTGACCCGGATACGTAACGCAGTGGCGATTGAACGCCCCTACGTTGACATCCCGGCATCCAAGGTAAAACGTGGTCTCGCGGATGTGTTAAAGCGAGAAGGCTACGTTTGGGATTGGAAAGAAGTGGGCGATGCCCCGATGCCGCAACTGCGGATCGAGCTTAAGTATGGCCCTAGTGGCGAGCGGGTGATTCAGCACATCAAGCGTGTGAGTTCACCGGGCCGCAGGGTCTATCGGAAGTCGAAAGACCTACGTCCCGTGCTGAACGGGCTGGGCATCACGATCATCAGTACGAGCCATGGCGTCGTGAGTGATCGCGAAGCGCGGACTCGTAATCTGGGCGGTGAAGTTCTCTGCGAAATCTGGTAGCGTGCTGAGTTAGCTGGGTCGCTCCGTAGAGCGGCCCGCTGGCTGGACAGCCGTCAGCGGGCAATCGGTCGGTGCCTAGTGCTGCGGATCGATTGGTGGGATGTCGAAGAGCCGGTAAACGGGAACTGGGTGAGTTATGTCGCGTATTGGAAGGCAGCCGGTGAAGGTGATTGATGGCGTGAAGCTGTCGATCGACGGCCGGATGATCCACGTCGAAGGGCCTCAGGGTAAGCTTTCGTTTGAGCACCATCCCGACGTGAATGTGGCGTACGATGCGGCATCCAAGCTGGTAACCGTGACTCGTCGCAATGACGAGCGGTTGAGCCGGTCGCTGCATGGGCTGACCCGGGCACTCATTCAGAACATGATTGTGGGCACCAAGCAGGGCTACGAGAAACGTCTCGAAGTTCAGGGCGTTGGATACGTGGTCGCAATCCAAGGCAAAATTATTTCGTTGCGGGTGGGCTACGCGAACGAGATCAAATTGACGATTCCCGCTGGGCTGAAGGTCACCTGTCCTGACCAGACGCACATCGTGGTCCAAGGGTGTGACAAGCAGTTGGTTGGCCAGTTCGCGGCGATGCTGCGGTCCGCGAGAAAGCCGGAACCGTACAAGGGTAAGGGTGTGCGGTACCAGGGTGAACACGTCAAGATCAAGCCGGGCAAGGCGGCGCAGTAGCCGCGCTAGGTGCATTCTGGTTCGCGTGGTCGCGATCGCCTCATAGGTATTCGAACAGAGTAGGTGTCAGTCGTGGACAAGGCAAAACGTTTAGGTCGGATGCGGCAGCGGCGCAGTTGGCGAGTGCGTAAGTCGACGCACGGGGTCGCCGGTCGTCCTCGCTTGACGGTGTTTCGCAGTCTGAAAAATGTCGGTTGCCAGGTAATCGACGACACGACGGGCCAGACCTTGGTTTCCGTAAGCACGCGGGACAAGTCGGTTCGTGATCAAGTTGGGTACGGCGGCAACAAGACGGCCGCTCAGGCGATTGGCAAAATGATTGCCGAGAAGGCGCTCGCCGCCGGCATCAGCCAAGTTTGTTTTGATCGCGGACATTACAAGTATCACGGTCGTGTCGCGGCGCTGGCGGATGCGGCTCGGGAAGCGGGCCTGCAATTTTAAGAAGTCGGCAGTTCCAAGCATGGCTTGGCGAGTGCCGCTGGACGTTGCCAACTGAGATTACAGTGATATTACAGGGGCGTGTTGTCCGTCGTGCCGATTTCGGCGCAGCGGGCTGGGTCATGCGAGAGGGTTTTTAGCGTGTCTAACGAATCAGGTCGCGGCGATTTCGACGATCGCACAGTGAAAATCAAACGCTGTGCGGCGGTGGTCAAGGGAGGCCGGCGGTTCAGCTTCGCGGCCCTGGTCGTGTCGGGCGATCGCCGCGGGCAGGTCGGACTTGGCTATGGCAAGGCGAACGAAGTGCCTCAGGCTGTCGATAAGGCGAAGAAGTTCGCGATGAACAGCTTGATTCGGGTCCCGTTGCAAGACGGTACCATCCCGCATCGTGTGGTGGGCCGATTCGGGGCGGCGGAGGTCGTTCTGTTGCCTGCCGGTCCCGGTACCGGTGTTATCGCCGGTGCCTCGGTGCGTGCGGTGTGCGAGATGGCCGGCATCAGCAACATCCTGACCAAGAGTTTTCGTAGCAACAACCCGGTGCTGTTGGTGAAGGCGACGCTGGCCGCGCTGCAGAATCTGCGGACGCAGCAGGATATCGAGCGGTTGCGAGGAGTGACGTTGTCATGAGTTTGGAACGAGTCAATAGCGGCGTCCACACGAATAAGAAGCTCATGCGCGTTGGCCGCGGTCCTGGCTCCGGCAAGGGCAAGACGGCCGGTCGCGGTGGCAAGGGTCAGACCGCCCGGGCCGGCTACAAGGCGTTGTCGATCTTTCAGGGCGGCGGCAATCCCCTGGTTCGACGAATCCCGAAACGCGGATTCACGAACAGCTTTGCGCTGACGGTTGTGTCCGTGAATGTCTCCGACCTGGAACGTGAGTTCGAGTCGGGTGCCGAAGTCAACGTCGACACGGTGGTCGCGAAGCATTTGGTTCACGGCCAGTTTGATCAGTTGAAGATCCTGGGCGACGGCGAGCTGACGAAGAAGTTGAAGGTGTCAGCACATCGCTTCAGCGAATCGGCGAAGGCGAAGATTGCAGCGGCTGGTGGCGAGGCGATCGTGTTGCCTGGACCGATTCCGGCCGCCGTCAAGCAGAAGGCGGGACGTGAGCGAAATCGCGCGGCGAAGGCTGCGTTGATCGCGAAGCGCGGCGGCAATGCCAAGAAGCGGTAGGCACGAGGGACGCTTGCGGATGAGCGCGGCCGCGCCGCGGTAAACCAATTCGGCAAGGGGACGGATCGAAGCCATGTTCGAGAAGCTGCGCGTTGTCTTTACGATCCCCGAGCTGCGTCAGAAGATTTTGCTGACGCTCATGTTCTTGGCGATTTATCGGGTAGGGTATTGGATTCCCGTCCCGATTGTGGACCAGGACGAGCTGCGGAAGGCGTTTGCGTCCAGTTCGGGGCTGGGGCAGTTTATCCAGCAAGTCTCGGTCTTTAGCGCGAGCAATCTTAGCCAGGCGACCGTGTTCGGGCTTGGCATTATGCCGTATATCTCGGCATCGATCATTCTGCAGTTGCTTGGCAGTGTCTGGAAGCCGCTCGAGGATCTTCGGAAGGAAGGCGAAACCGGCCGTAAGAAGATCAATGAATACACTCGGTACCTAACGGTTGCGCTCTGCTTGTTCCAAAGCTGGGTTTACGTCAGGGTCCTGATGGAACCGGTGGCCGGCGGCGGTAGCATGATCGACCCGTCATTCCTATCCGGCGAGCAGAACGCGACGCTTGGCTTGGGGTGGCAGTTGGTGACCGTTTTGATGATGAGCTGCGGGACCATTTTCTTGATGTGGCTCGGCGAGCAGATTGATGAGTTCGGCATCGGAAACGGTATCAGCTTGCTGATCATGGCCGGCATTTTGGCCCGCATGCCCGAGGCATTTGTTGACTTGTTCAAAAATTCGGCCTTCAAGCTCCAAGGGTTTGGCCAGGGCGTGATTGGCGTCGAGACGATGACCATCCTGGTCTTCTTGTTTGTCGGCGTAGTCTTCGGTGTTGTATTTATCACGCAGGGTCAGCGGCGGATTCCGACTCAAAGTGCCAAGCACGTGCGGGGGCGGCGAGTGTTTGGCGGTACCAAGCAGTTCCTGCCGTTGCGGCTCAATCAGTCTGGTGTGATGCCGATCATCTTCGCCAGCAGCTTGCTGATGCTGCCGTCGATCCTGCTTAATTTGGTGGCCGGCTGGACGAGTACGTACGGGCAGCAATTAGCGGAAGCGGCGGCCGTCTTTAACCGTGGCACGTCGTTCTTCTACAACCTCATGTATGTCGGGATGATCTTCTTCTTCTGCTACTTCTGGACGGCGATCAGCTTCAATCCGAAGGAGATGGCGGAGAACCTCAAGGAATTCGGAACCTTTATTCCTGGGTATCGTCCTGGCAAGACGACCGCGGACTATTTGGAAAAGGTGATGCTCCGGATCACCTTCGTTGGCGCCGCGTTTTTGTCGGTGGTGGCGATCGGTCCGACGCTGGTCTCTGGATCTCTTGGGGTGAATTACCAGATTGCGAGCTTTTACGGCGGTACGGGGCTCCTGATCGCGGTGAGCGTGGCGTTCGATCTGGTTCAGAAAATCGATAGCCATCTCGTGATGCGGAATTACAGCGGACTTCTCGAATCGTAATCGCCCTTGCCCCGGACTGGTGAACGGGGCGATGTCCATGAGTGCCCTCCATGCCGTCGTCTGACTCGGGTGTCGCGTCGTCCGCACAAGCGATCGATCGGCCGGTGATGTACATAGTCCTTTTCGGGGCTCCCGGTGCCGGCAAAGGAACGCAATCGCAGCGACTCATCAAGAGTCTCGGGATTCCGCATCTGTCGACAGGCGAGATGCTGCGTGCCGCGAAGGCGTCTGGCAGCGAGTTGGGTCAGGTCGCCGCTTCGTACATGGACGAGGGACGTTTGGCACCGGATGAGCTGGTCGTGGGGATTGTCTGCGAGCGGCTCTTAGAGGCGGATTGTGCTCGCGGTTGCCTGTTTGATGGATTCCCGCGAACGGTGGAACAGGCCAGGTTGCTCGATCGGTTCCTTGCCGATCGGGGCCTGCGGGTCTCTGTGGTGATTGACATCCGGGTTCAGATGGCCGAACTGCAGCGGCGCATGCTCGAGCGTTCGCGGGTTGAGCGTCGCGTCGACGACACGCCGGAGACCATCCAGCGTCGGTTGCAGGTGTTCGAGGCGCAGACGGCGGCCGTGCTGAGCTACTACGAGTCGCGTGACCATGGGACGGTCGAGTCGGTGGACGGATTGGGTGGCCCCGATGAAGTTTTTGATCGGATCATGGGGGCCGTCGATCGGCATCGCGGACGTGCTTGTCCATGCTAGTTCTTAAGTCGCCCCGCGAGTTGACTCGAATGCGTTGGGCGGGGTTGATCGTCTGGCGGGCTCATCAGGAAGCTGCGGCACTGGTAGCTCCTGGCGTTAAAACGGCCGATTTGGATGCGGCCGTAGAAGCCGTCTTTGCGCGGTATCGCGCCGAACCGCTTTTCAAGGGCGTCCCGGGTGTTGTTCCGTTTCCGGCTGCGACCTGTGTTTCCGTCAACGAGGCGGTCGTTCATGGAATCCCCGGTTCGCGGGTCTTGCGAGCGGGCGACATCGTGAGTATCGACACGGGGTGTCGCTTCGAAGGCTGGTGTGGCGACTCGGCCTACACCCACGCGGTTGGCGCGATCGCGCCCCGCTGGCGCCAACTTCTGGACGTGACCCGCGAGACGTTGGAATTATCGATCCGGTTGCTGGCGGTGAAGCAGCGTTGGAGCGAAGTGGCGGTGGAAATGGCGGCGAAGGTACGCGGCGCCGGTTTCTCAGTGGTGGAGACGTTTTGCGGACATGGCATCGGCCGTGGCATGCACGAGGAACCTCAAGTTCCCAACCATGTGGCGGAGTCGCTGAAGACGAAAGACTTTCTGTTGAGTCCCGGGTTGGTGTTGGCGATCGAGCCGATGGTGAACATGGGGGGCAAGCGGGTTCGGTGTTTGTCGGACCACTGGACCCAGGTCGCGGCGGATGGCCTGCCTAGCGCTCATTTCGAACACACCGTGGCGGTGACGGAACGCGGTCCCTGGGTGCTGACCGGCCCGCCGATAACGCCCGAGGAAGTGGCGTTTTGCCAGCGATAGCGCGGTGGATCTGCGCCACGCGCGTGTCGAGCGAGTGGTCTCGGAGACGGTGCGGCAATGCGAATCTTGGTCACGGGCGGCGCTGGGTACATCGGCAGCCATGCGTTGGCGTGGTTGGCTCGTCAGGGGCACGATGTGTGGGCCTATGACAATTTGTGTCGCGGCCATCGAGGCGCCGTCCCCGCCGATCGATTGGTGGTGGGCGATCTGCTCGACACCCCGCGTTTGCTCGCCTGCCTGCGCGAACGGCGGATCGAAGCGGTGATGAATTTCGCGGCTTTGACGCAGGTGGGAGAGAGCGTCGAGCGGCCTTTGGCCTACTACCGGACGAACGTCGGCGGAGTCGTTTCGCTGGCGGAGGCGATGGTGCAGGCCGGAGTGCGTCGGTTGGTGCATTCGAGCACGACGGCGGTCTTCGGCAATCCGGCGGTCGAGCGGATCGGCGCGGGCGAGTGCGCGGCCGTGAGCGCGGATGCCACTACACTCGCGGAGCTGCAGCGCCTGGCGCCCGGCGGGACCGCAGCCTACCGCCTG
>CAIXSC010000949.1 GCA_903921945.1 uncultured Planctomycetaceae bacterium | reverse complement strand
TCGACCGATTGGTTTGGCGAATCGCCCGCGTCGGCGCGTGACCAACTGGTGGCGGAAACCTTGCGACGCGCCGTCGCTCGGACCCAAAAGGCGCTCGGGGAAGACCCCGCGAAGTGGCGCTGGGGGGCCTTGCATACCGTTACCTTCCGGCACCCGCTCGCCGGGCTGGGACCGTCATTCGAACAGGCGTTCAACATTGGACCGTTCGCGCGTGGCGGCGACGTAACGACGCCCAACAACACGCGGCATGACGACACGTTCCAACAAGTCCACGGCGCGTCATATCGCCAAGTGTTCGATTTGGCCGATTGGGATCGCGGCATGGCCACGAACACGCCTGGCCAATCCGGACAGCTTGGCAGTCCCCACTACGCCGACCTCGCGCCGCTGTGGGCCGACGAACGTTACTTTCCGCTCGTGTTCTCGCGTGCCCGAGTCGAAGCGGAGACAGCTCACCATTTACGGCTCGCGCCGTAGCTCAGGGCAGGGCGCCCCGCCGCAGCGCTGCCGCAAAGCTCGGACTAGCGGCGGGTGAAAAGGGCGGCGACGGTGGCGGCGAGCTTTTCCAGTGTCGCCTCGTCGGGCAGCGTCAATGTGAACCGAGGCCGGCCCGCCTCGTCGCGATCCACGCTCTTGCGCAACCGGTCCGCCATCGTTTCCGCCATCGCCGTCGTCTCGGGACTCGGCGGCTGCGGCGGCAACAACTGGCTCAGGAAGTCCAGCGCCGCGCTGACCAACACGCCACCCGATTGCGCCAGCGACTCGCGTGCGGCCGCATCGCTCGAACGGGCATCGTGCCGAGTTCCATCGACAGCGAATGCGTTCCGAGCGCCGGTCGACACGCTCGACGAAGCACCACCCGCCACCGGCATGTCGATCCCCGACCCGCCCTGGGTTGCCAGCTGGCCCTGCGTTGTCGGGTGGCCCTGCGTTGACAGTTGGCCCTGCGTTGTCGGGCCGGCGAGCAGGCTGCGGTTGGTCGCTGGCAGGCCGGCGATGAGGCGTTGGGCTTTTGTCCGTTCATCGATCTGCTTGCTCTCATCCAGAGGCGCTGGCGGTGTGGCTCCGAGCAAGCGTTCGAGACGCTGTTTGAGATCGTCGTTGGCGCGGGTCATGGTCAGCGTGTCGACGTCGGAGTCCGGATCGAGCGCTGCGAGGGCGAGATCTTGTTTGTCGGCCAGCGTTTCGAGCAGGTTTTCTTCGATCGAGCCTTCCGTCACCAACACGTAGACCTGGACCGATTTGGTTTGTCCCATCCGGTGGGCGCGGCCGATCCGCTGTTCCAGCACCGCCGGATTCCACGGCAGATCGACGTTGATCACTGTATCGGCGGCTTGCAGGTTGAGTCCGGTCGAGCCGGCATTGGTGGTGATGAACAGCCGGCAGCTTGGTTCGTTTTGGAACCGATGCACCAGCGCCGCTCGAGCCCGTTGCGGCACATCGCCATCCAGCCGCACGTAATCGGCGCCATGCCCTTTTAACAGCGGCTCGATCAAATCGAGCATCGAGGTCCATTCGGAAAAGAGCACGATCTTGCGTCCGCGCTCGCCCAGCAACTGCTCGAATAGGTCGTCGAGCGTCTGGAGTTTGGTGGAGTAACCGGGGTGCTGCTTGTCGACAAGCGCGGTGCTGTTCGCGGCCAAACGGCACATCAAGAGCGCGCGTCGAAGACGAAGCAAATCCATTTCGTTGACATACGGCTTGCTTAGGATTTGCACCACGATCTTCATGTTGCTGCGGTGCAATTCCAGTTGCTCGTCGGTCGGCGGAATGCGAATCAGTTCGGTGACGCGTGGCGGCAGTTCGCTGAGGACGGAATTGCGAGTGCGGCGGAGCAGAACCGGTTTCAAGCGTTCGCGCAGCTCGTCCAAACGCTGGTAGCCGAACATCTTGCCCTCTTCATCCCGCAATTGATGGCGGGGAAAGAAGCGGAAGGCGGGGCCGAGCCGACGGTCGTCAATGAATTCGACCACCGAGAACAGCTCGTCCAGCCGATTCTCCAGTGGCGTTCCCGACAGCACGAGCGCGAAGGTGGAGTGCAGGCCCTTGATGATATTGCTGGTCTTCGTTTCCCAATTCTTAATGCGCTGGCCTTCGTCGAGAATGATCAGGTCCCACGCGACTCGCTCGACCGCCAGGATGTCGCGAATGACCTGTTCGTAATTGCAGACAGTGAAGAAGCTGTCGTTGCGATACTTTTCGGTGCGTTCTTCGGCCGAGCCGTTGACGAGCAGCGCTTCGCGGCCGCAGAACCGTCGAATCTCGTCTCGCCATTGGGACTTCAAAGAAGCGGGCGTGACGATCAATACTTTGCGGATGCCCGCTTCGCGTGCGAGCATTTCGGCGACCCCGATCGCCTGGATGGTCTTGCCGAGCCCCATTTCGTCGGCCAGGATCGCGCGGCCGGCGCCGACGGCGAACGCGATTCCATCCAATTGATATGGGAGCAGTTCCTCCCGCAGCAGTTCGCGCCGCAGCGGATGGTTGGCCGGGTCGCGGCGGATCTCGGCCACAAGACCGGCGATGCGTTCCTGGAAGAGCCGCTGTTGGAGATACTCTTCGGCGTCCGGATAGACCAGCACGTCTTCGCCCATCGCCTCCAGGCGGCCGATCCGGCGCATGAGGTCGGACAGATCCTGGATCGGTTGGTCGCGGAGCGGCGCGACGATCTTGGCGGCGGCGGTCGACAGTTCGTCGGGAGTCAGCATGGAGAGCGCGAGCGTTTCGCCATAGCGCAGGTGCAGCGCGAGCTGGGTTTGGCGATAGGGCGTCGACAGTTGCACGTCGGTGAATCGGCGGCGGACCTTGCGCAGGGTGTGCAGGATATGTTTGCAAGTTCCGAGCGTGTTTTTGCGGAAATCCGGGCATGAACAGTACGATTCGCCACGCGCGGCGCCGCGGAGCGCGACTCGATACGTCTTGCCCGAGAGATGGCTGGTCACCAGATAGTCGGTCCACGGTCGGCTTGGGTTGAGCGACTTCGTCAGCATCTTCTCCGACTGGGCCCGCTGTTCCCGTTCGGCCAGAGCCTGCGCGCAAAGCTGTTCGTCGGTCAGGGACTCGCCGTTCTTCGGTTCCGGTGGCGGCGCGGCTAGGCCGAGCTGGACTTTCTCTTCCAGAATCACGGACAAGGCGGTGCCGACATGGTGGCATGGTCCCAGGCAGGCCGTGCAGTTGTACAGCATGCGGTTGGAACGGTCGGAGCGCACGGTGATCGTCACGACGACCGGCTTGCCTTTCTCCAACGGCAGCCGCAAGCGGAATAGATCGCCTTGGAAATAAACTTGCGACGGCACATCCACATGATGGGCGCCGCCCTGTTGGATCAGCTTGGGACCGCGCGGGCCCAACATCCGGCAGGCCATGGGAAATGTAAGTCGCGCGAGGCGATCGCGCAACGAGAGTTCGCTTTCCGGTTTGGTCGTCATCGGCAGCTCCTTCCTTCCGTTTGCGCACAGCCCCTCCTGTCGCATTCCCTTCACGTTACACGCGCTCGGAACGGCTGCCAATCC
>CAIXSC010000948.1 GCA_903921945.1 uncultured Planctomycetaceae bacterium | reverse complement strand
TCGGCCCCGTGCCAAGCATCGCGCACCAACAAGCACATTCCTGGAACGCATGTCTAACCTCATCGCGGCGGATAGGGAAACTCGGGCAGTTGCTGAAGGTAGGCGGGGCAAACCCCCTTCAACCAGATGTAATGGTGGTCGATCCGTTTCGCACTCACCACGCGCACGCAAATCAAACCAAAAATCGCGAAGCCCAAAAAGCCAAAAATGCCGCCGAGCAACAGCGGCAAGAATGCCTGTGAACTTTCGGGATCGAATTGAAAAGCGCCAATGAAAGCCGCAACGGACGCCAACACTCCAAGCCATGCCGTCCAAATGACGGTTCGGCGACGAGCCAATCCTTGTGGGCCAATGCCAACTTCGATCTTCGCGCGATGCCCTAAAACATTGGCGAGAACCACGTAAATGATCAAGTTCAGCAACAAACTCGCGTAGATAGCCGGGTGATGCCAGAAAAGGTTCTGCTTGAGACGAGCCGCCGTCGGCTCGTTCGTTTTCACACACCTGTCTGGAAGACGGGCCATCCGATGCATGACGAGCAGCGAGCCTTGCCGCCAGACACCCGAATCGTACGGACTGCCACCCGCGAATGGGCTTGTGGCGAAGGTCGGAGCCGACGGCGCTTGATAGGGATTGGGAATCGAATCGCTGAACGGGTTTTGGGACATAGTTGATGGGGGTTCGTGTTTCCTGGCACGGAAAACTAGCCAAGCTTCGGAGGGGTGCCGACGTGCTTACCACCGACCAAATCCGCCCGCGCGAAGTATCGTAATGGCCGGGTGAGTTCCTTAAATCGCCAACGCTGCCGCAAGTCCGCTAGGAGATCGCTTCGCGGATCAACGGCGCGTCTTCAACAATCAATTTGACCGGCCGGTTCGCGGGCGTATGGATCACCGTGTCGGGATCAACTCCCAATAGGTGATACAGAGTTCGCCCGAAGCTTTCCACCTTGTAAAAGCTATCGACAACCTGCTCACCCTTCGCATCCGTCGCCCCTACGACACAACCACGATTGAAGCCGCCACCCGCTGCCAGTACAAACTGCGCGTAGTCCCAATGGTCGCGGCCAGCGCCGGATTCTTTCGGTTTATCAATCTTCGGCTTGCGTCCCATCTCTCCGAGGGCGAGCACCAAGGTTGAATCGAGCAGTCCGCGATCCTCCAAATCGTCGAGCAACGACGCCAGGCAGAGATCGAACATCGGGATCTGCTGGCGGCCGGCTGTGAAATTGTCGCCGTGCCAATCCCAGTACCCCAGATTGAAGTGAACCACCGGCACCCCCGCCTCGATCAACCTCCGAGCCAACAGAAAATGAAGCGGGTCGCCGATCGGATACCGCGCCTTCGCGGGCTTGTTACGCGTGAATCGCTCGACGGACGCGGCCGGCTCCTTGGATAGATCCAGCGCCTCGCGCAGTTTCGGCGACCGCAATAGATTGAAGGCCGTCTGCTGGTACTGATCCAAGCCGGCAATTTGCGCGTCGCGAACATCGTCCCGCCGCAAACGTTGATCGAGCAGCTTGAGCAAATTGACGTTGCGCTCGAGCACCGGAATATCCAGTTGCGGCGTGAGCATCCGCGTCACCGCGTCTTTGTCTTTCAACGGCTGCATGACGAATGGGGCGTGCGCCGGTCCCAGCAAACTTCGGGCGAGCGCGTTATGGGTATGAACGTCGATTTCATCGAGCACCACAAAAGAAGGCAGTTCGGCTGGCCCAGGCCGGAGCCGATTGACCACACTGCCCACCATCGGATACTCGTCGCTGCCCGTGGTGAGTCGCGGGTTGCCGGTTAGCCAATACAACGGCGCCTGACTGTGATCGCCCGGCTTGTTCAACGTGGTGACCGAACGGATCACGGTGTATTTGTCGGCCCGCTTCGCCAACTCCGGCAATAACTCGCCCACCTGCAACCCTGGCACCTTGCTGGCGATCGGTTGGAAGACACCCCGATAATCCTCGGAGGCGTCTGGCTTCATATCAAACATGTCGAGGTGAGGCGGACCACCTCCGAGCCAGCAAACGATCATGCGCTTCGCTTGGCCTCGACGGCTCACGGCGGCCGAATTGGCAACCGCCGCATTGGCAACGCCCGCGCTGCCGCTGTTTGGCTTCGCGGTGGACGTGCCAGAGGGTGCCGACCTTGCGTTGGAGCGCAACAGGTCCAGGGTACCGATACCGCACAGTCCCATACCGCCAATGCTGAGGAAATCGCGTCGTCGCATATCGCCCTGCCCCTTCGCCTAATGCTGCAAGACAAATTCCCGCGTGTTCAACAATCCCCACAATACACCGTGCCAGCCATCGGCCGGGGATGAAGCGGCCGCCACAAACGACAGGCAACTTTCTCGCTCGTCCACCGACGGGTAACGGGTCAAAACTGCGAGAAACAGTTCGTCAAGCCGTTCCCGATCGTCCGTTCCCGACGCCAACAAGCGCGCCACTCGGCCATCGGCCGCTTTGATTTTTTCCCACACTCGTGGATGATTCGCCAGCGCGAGCAACTGAAAAATCGAACTCTCCCCGTCCCTTTCGCAGTCGCACTGCACGGCCGCGTTTCGAGCGGGACGGCCGAACATTTCGAGCGACTGGGCCACAAACGCGTTGCGAGGGGCGAAGGGAATTTGCACGGTCGTCGATCGCGACGGCCAGTGGTGATACTTCATATCCATGTCTTCGTCGACACCCGTAGCGGCGTTCAACGCGTCCAGCAAGACCTCGGCTGGCAATCGCCGAAGCGGAAAGGCGGCATACTGGGACGCGTCCGCCCCGGTTGCCGAGGCCTGCCGATACGCTCGGCTGCTCGCAATCCGGCGGTGCAGAGAACGGAGATCGTAACCGCTATCCACGAATCGCGCACCGAGATCCCGCAGCACCCCTTCGTGCGATGCGGCGTTAAACGCGGACAGGTTATCGGGCGGATCGACCAAGCCGCGTCCGAAATAATGCGCCCAGACACGATTCACGATCGCGCGGGCGAAGAACGGGTTATCACCGCGCCGCAACCATTCCATGACTTTGGAGCGAGGGTCGTCGAGCGTCGCGGCATCGATCGGCTGGGATTCGCCGAGCAACCTGAAGACCGTTGACTCCCGCGTGCCCAGCGTGCTCGACACCTTCGCGGGTTTGCCGCTGGGCAAGATGCGACTCTCGGCCTGTAACAGCCGCCGGGCGGCTTCGGGGAGATACTTGGCCCGCCGCTCGATCTCCGCGGTCTCTTGCCGGTACGCCTCAGCCCGCTCCCATACGCTCTGAGCTTCCCGCAACAGGCCACGTTCAGCGACAAGCTCGGGGGAATCGCCCGTGGAACCGCCCGGCGCGTCGCCATTGACACCATCAGGCGAGACTCCGCGTATCTCCGTGAGTTCGCTTGGCGACTTCGGGTCTTTCGCGGTCGATTCGGACTTCGCGGACTTCGCGGACTTCGCAGCCGCCTCCAAGCGGGCGATGTTCCTCTTGGACTGCTCGATCGCCGCTTTCGCTTTTTTGACATCCTCATCCCAACGCTTACCGTCCCCTTCGCGTCGCTTTTTGACTTGGTCCTCAAGTTGCTTCGCCTCGTCGTTCCAGCGTTTGAAGTACACGGCCGCATCCTCGAACCGTTTCTCGTTCTCGCCCTGGAATCCGACCGTCCTGACTCGCATGAAAAAGTTGGCGAAGTCCAACAGATCCTCTTGTTGCCAGAGGTCATGTGGATGTCGATGACACTGGGCGCATTCGAGCCTCAAGCCTAGAAACGCATGGGCGACCTGCAAGGTTCCGGACACTCCATCCGAGCCGCGACGTTGCCAGTACAAATCGAGCGTGCGACGACTCGCATATTGCTCCAGGTCCGGCCGCCCCGGCACATAGCCCCGAAAGAGCGACTCCACCTCCGCGGCGTAAACGTCCATCGTTCGACCTTCGCGACTGGTCGCCAACAAGATCCGCTCGACCAACTCGTCATACGGCGTGTTTTCGCGAAGCCTTGCTCGCAGCCATGCTTGCATGCGGGGCGCGTCATGCTCTTTCGACAACGCATCCGCGTAAACACCGAAGTCGGCCGCCTTGAGGAGATCGCCAAATCGCAACGCCCAGAGGTCCGCGTGTGCCGGGTGTGCGAGCAGTCGATCAATCAAACGCTCGTAGCGGTCCGGGTTTTGGTCGGCAAGGAACTCGCGAGCCTCTTCCGGCGTTGGCAGCACCCCGGCTACATCAAGCGACACGCGACGCATAAACGTCGCATCGTCGCATTCAGACGCCGGCCGGAGATTCAACCGACGCAACTTGTCGACAAGTTGTACATCCAGCGAGTCCCGGGGATCGATCACGGGAAACGGCGAACGCTCTTCGTGCGGCACCAGCACCGTCGCCACCGCCGGTTGTGCTCGGTACCGAACCATGATCCGCCCTTCGCCCGCGCCGAGCACTTCGACGGCGCCATCCGAGCCAATGTCGACCACTCCAGGCGTCAACGATTGAAAGGCGCACCACGACGTCACGTCCTCGCGCGAACCGTCCTGGAACTCGGCCTCCACCCGTAACGGATAACGCTCGGTCACGTGGCCCGTGCGTTCGGTCGGAGTTACCTGTAACCGCACCACTCGCGAGCGATCGCGGTCGTCGAGTTTCGCGCCAGCTTCAATCCAGCGCCGCAGCGTCTCGTAATCGGCGTCGCCACGAACCAACCGCCGGCCGCCTCCATGCCCCTCCAACCCGAGCGCCTTGCGTAACAGCAAGCTGTCCGCCGCGATAAACGAGTCGATACGTCGCCCGGCGTCGCCCCGCACCACACGGCCCCAATCGGCGTCGGGGTCGGCGCTGAACATCGTCAGGCGGAAGCCCCCCTTCCCCTGAACGGCCCCATGGCAGGTCCCGCCATTGCAACCCAATTTGCCAAACAACGCGCTGACATGGCGTTGGAAGGAGATTTCGGACTCGGCAGGCGCAGTGTCAGCCGCTCTGAGCGTCGGTGTGAACCCGATTCCCACACCGAACAGAATGCCGACAAGTACCCACCGAGCAATCAAGCCTAAGCGAACGAACAACCCCAGGCTTCCGAACGAACCGGAGCTTCGGACGAGTCGTGACCATGGCGATAGCCCGGAGCAACGGCGAGTGATCATGGAGGAACTTCAAGAATCGAGTGTGGGACTCCACCGCGGCAAACGAGACTTGGCGAGCACAGCCTCCAGCGAATCGGCAGTTCCGCCCGCTGCGCCCGATCCGACAGACGGCGCACCACCCGACAACGCCGCCTTTCGGGCGCGGCGTACCAAGACGTAGAAGTATGTACTCAAACCCGTCAACACGATGAACGGAAGCGAGAGCATCAAAATGATGCTCCAAAAGTAACCTTGCACGATTCCCATGGCGGTCGGATCGTTCTGCGATAACGAATCCTTGCAATTGGGACAGGCAAAAACGACGTCAGCCCCCACGAACACGAGGACTATCGCCAACATGACGCTCGCCGCCAACCACCATCGCAATGGCGGCGCGTGCACCGCGCAACGTTCCACGTACTGACTCATAGGGAAGCCTGCTGTGGAGGGAAAACCTGGTAGAGCATAACGTACACGACAACGCCGGTGACGGAAACGTACAGCCAGATAGGAAAGGTCCACCGAGCCAAACGACGATGGGCCGATCGATAGCCCCTCAATCCCAGGTAGATCGATGCCACCGCCATGAACGGCACCGCCATCGCCAGCAAGATGTGAGACAAAAGGATCGCATAATAAGCGTACCGGACGAACGCGGGCGGATACGGGGGGAACGGGGTGCTCGCTCCGTCGCGAGCACCGAAGTGATACAGCAGATAACTGCCGAGAAACACCGTCGAAACCGCGAACGCCGACAGCATGACACGGCGATGAGCCGATTCGCGCCGCTGGCGAATGAGCCGCCAACCGACAATCAAGAGCACGGTCGCCAAGGCGTTCAGCGACGCATTCACGTGCGGCAGGATTTGCGCCAGCTTTTCCATCTCACTCGTCCTTGTCAGCAGCCGCCTTGGCCGCCTCGCGCGCGGCGGTAGCGGTGGCCACTTTCTTCGCTTCCGCCGCAGCCGCCTTTTCAGCCGCCTCCGCCGCCGTTTCGGCGAGCAGTTCGTCCAGCAGGATTCTCATCTTGGCGAGCTCTTCGGTTTTCTTCCAATCAAATTTGCCGCGCTGTTCTCCAGCCCGGTCGTACACGAGAAACGTCTCGATATGGGTTTGTTCATCGAGCGCCACGTGATAGACCTCCGCTCCAATCCGCCGCAACAGCTTCATGTCGCCCGTAAGGAACAACCATTGCTTGGGGTCGGCCTGGAACTTTTTCGCGTACGCGGACAGGGCGGTCGGCGAGTCCCTTTTCGGGTCGCAGGTGATACTGAGGAATTTCACGCCGCGTTGGGCGTACGTGCTTTGAATCGCTTCCAATTGACGGTTTTGACGTTCGCACGGTCCCGGACACGACGCAAAAAAGAAACTCACCACATGCACATTGCCGGCCAGTTCTTTGGAGTCGAAGTCCCGGCCGCTTCGTTCGGTCAGTCGATAGTCGGTAATCCAGTCGGCTTGGGCCCAAGTCGGGTCAGCCTTTGAGCCAAGCACCTTGGCCTGAGCCGGCCGCCGCGATGACTTAAGATAAGGAGCGCTGAGCAACGCCAATACGCCGCCCGCGACCAACACTCCGGCCAGACCAATCAACACGGTCCGTTTCATTGCCAATCTCCAGCCGTCCTTGTATTGCCGACGCGGATCGCCAACAGTGTCAGAGCGACCGCGAACCCCACCGCCACCAACCAGCACAGTTGCTGGTCGGGCTGGAAATATCCTAGCGGCAAGTCGACGCCCGACCATGCCCGCCGCGTGCCGGCCACGCAATATGTCAGCGGGTTTAATCGCATGACAGCGTGGAGCGCGACCTGCGACCAGGGGGATTCCCCTGTCCAAGCCGGCATCGGGAAGAACGCGCCGGAAAGCAGCCACATGGGCATGAGCAACAAATTCATGACCGCGTGAAAGCCCTGGGTCGAATCGAGCCGCCACGCCAACACAAACCCAAGCCCTGTCATCCCCAACGCCGTTAGCGACAACATTCCAAGCATCTGTCCCCAGTCAAGCCAACGGGATGGCGCCCCAAGCAACGCGCCCAACGCAAGCATGAAACATGCTTGGAGCATCGCAATCGCCGATCCTCCCAGCAGTTTCCCAACAACCATCGCCCACCGACCCGCCGGCCCGACCAATACCGACTGTAAAAATCCCTCGCGCCGGTCCTCGATGATCGAAATCGTGGAAAAGATCGCGGTGAAGAGCAACGTCAGCATCACGGTGCCAGGGAAATAGTATTCGAGAAACGTCTCGCCCGACCCAGGAGACATTCGGAACGATTGCCGCAGCCCCGCCCCAAACAACATCCAGAACAACAGCGGTTGGCCGATCGCCCCGATCACGCGATGCCGTTGGCGAAAAAATCGCACCAACTCCCGCCACGCGAGCATTCGAACGACCAGCCAAGGACGAACCGGCGTCATGGACCGCCTCCCTCCGGAGCTAAGCGATGGCCCGTGCGAGCAAGAAAGACGTCTTCAAGTGTCGGCTTACCGACCGTGATCGATCGGACTTCGGCCGGGAACCGCTCGAGAATCCGGCCCACCCACATACCGCCCGTCGCCGCCTCGAATCGCACTCCGCCGTCGATGATTCGCACGTTCAACTGAAACGCGTCGAGAAGCTGTTGCGCCATCGCTGCCGCATCGCGACACCGCAATTCGACCGAGTCGCCGCCAAGCGTTGCCCGCAAAGCGTCCGGGGTGTCCAAAGCTACTAATCGCCCCTCGTGTAGCAGGGCCAATCGATCGGCACGCTCTGCCTCCTCCAAAAGATGCGAGGTGAACACAACGGTGACGCCCGTTGACGCGCGCAACCGCCGCAAGCCATCCCACAGATCGACCCGCGCCCCCGGATCCAGTCCTGTGCTGGGTTCGTCCAGCAACAAGATTGATGGCTCGTGCAAAGTCGCCTTCGCCAACTCCACGCGACGCCGCAAACCGCCCGACAGCGTTTCGACACGATCGCTTGCGCGGTCAGCGATGCCGGCATTCGCCATCGCCCGATTTCGAGCCTCGCGCAGTGTATGGCCAGAGAGACCATAGAGCGCTCCGGCGCAATCAATATTTTCGGCCACCGAAAGCTTGCGATCCAAGCTGGGTGATTGAAAGACGACGCCGAGCAGTCGCCGAATCCCAGCAACCTGAAGCCTGAGATCCAGGCCAAGCACCGACACCGAACCCAATTGCAACGGGACAAGTGTCGACAACAGCCGAAACAGGGTCGATTTGCCACCACCATTGGGGCCAAGAAAACCAAACACTTCGCCAGGAAGAATCGAAAATCCCAGCGAATCTAGCGCGACTCGATCGCCGTACTTAAAAGTGACACCCTGTAGCGCGAACGCCGCCGGCGCATCGCTCATGTGGAGTCAGCCTTCGCCGCCCCACCTGCCGCCCCCGCCCCGCCGGTCCCCTTTCCATCAACTGGCACACCTTCCGAACCGGTCGGCGCGGCATCCTGGCCCGGCGCACTCACCGCCTCCCCGCCCGCTTCCGCCGCCGCTTCCTCTTCCGGCCCTTCATAATCCGACGCGTAACGAGACCGCTCCTCGGCGTAGTATCGAGTTCGCTGGCCTACGTCTGGAACCAACGCCACAACCAGGAACACCGACATGAGCGATGCCGGAATCGTGAGGACATACTTCCAGTTCGCTTCCCAAATCAAGTGCATGAAGAAGCAGATCACCAACATCGCTTTCGTGCACGAGACGGCCATCATGAAGACCCAACCCACCACGGGAGTGTCTTGAAACGGCCAAAACCGCGAGTAGGTGAAGAAAGATAGGGTTGTCAACCCGCACAGGGCGAGGAACACCATCATGTACTTGCCAACGCCACCGTGCGAATGGTCGCCATGACCGTCGGAACTCGACATTGAAAACTCCCGAAAGATTACAGGCTATGAGCCCCGAAAGCGGCGAGGAACGCTGTTCGAATTCCTTCGAGACAGCGACTCGAAATGGCTAGAACAAGTACAACAGTGGAAACAGGAAGATCCACACGAGATCGACAAAGTGCCAATAGAGCCCGCCGTTCTCGAGCAAATGGGCGTTAGACGCGTCGAGACGGTATCGCAGCATCAACACAAACATCAGCAGGCCGACGGCCACGTGGATAGCGTGGAATCCGGTCAGCAAGAAGTAAGTGCTCGCCCACATGTTTCCGCTCGGAATATGAATCGGAAGTCGGAGACTATGGTACGCATCGTTGATTCCATGCTCGAGCTTGTCTAATTCCGGCACCAAACCCAGCCAGCCTTCGACTCTCCGCAGCCGCTCGTTCGCCGCTAGCGCTTTCTCATCGGCCCGGGCCCGCGCCTTCACCGTGGCTCCCAGTTCCTCTCCCGCTTCGGCCGCGTCCCGCTTCTCCAGTTCGGCCTTTTTCGCATCCAGCGACTTTTGCTCGCTACTGATCGCCGTCAACTCCGCCGTGATCGCCGTCTTTTCGCGCTCCATCCGCTTCGTTTCGGCAGCCAGGAACTTCTCGGGCTTATGCCCCTCTCGCGGGTAAATGAACCAAGCCAAACTATTCAACGCGGCCTGCCGGCGAGCCGGATCCTCGCTACGAGCCGCCGTTTGTTCCGCCCAAAAAACCAGGTAATCGCGCAGGTCTTCGCAGCGCTTCTGATCTTCGCTCGGCACTGCGGCTTGACCCTCCCCAGCTTCCGCGCTAGCCTTTTTCGCTAGCTCTGTCGCCAAGTCGTTCAATCGCTGTCGGACCGCCGATGCATAGTTGAGGTCGGCCTTGTCGTAGATCAAACTCCGAGGCGTCGATGGGTAGATGCCATGCGAGAACTTGCTGTTGTACTCATACATCTTGACGCCGAGAAACACCGACCCGAGGACAAAGGTGGCAAACAGCCAAAGCCTTGCCATCGAGCTTTGATTCAGCTTCGCCGCTTCCAGTCCGAGCACAATCGTCACGCTGGAGCAGATCAGCACAAACGTGTTAAACGCTCCAATCGGCTCAACGAGGTGAACGTCGTGCGGGTGGGGCCACGTTCCCGCGGGCACTCCGAAACGGAGCACCACGTACGCGCCAATCAAGCCCGCGAAAAACATGATTTCCGTGGACAGGAACAACCAAAGACACAGTTTGCCATTGGCCAATGGCAAACCCGGTTGATAGGCAAGCTTGATATGACCATGGCCATGATCGTCGCCATGGCCCCCGTGAGTGTCGTGCGTCATAGAGAATCCGTCAAGCTAGCGGTAGGATCAACAGGAGCCCCAGCAGAGCCGGCAGGTAGACCAACGACGCCCGAAGCAGCAGACGCGCCGATTCCTCCGAACGCTGAGCGAAGAATATCACAGCGCAAGCCAGTTGGGCAACGCCGAGCAGTAAGACGAGAGCGGCATACCACCCGGCACCCGGGACCGGACCCGAGATCGCAGGGATCAAGCTCACCGGTAGTAGGGCGCCAGCCGCCAAAACGGCCTGAACCCCAGCCCTCCTACCTGTTGGCTCCACCACGGTCATCATCTTGAGGCCCGCCTGCGAGTACTGATGCCGGTATAGCCAAGCGATCGCCATGAAGTGCGGGAACTGCCATAGAAACATCGTCAAAAACAAGGCTGCCAACCGCAAGTCATACCCGCCGCTGGCCGCCGTCCAGCCAATGCACAAGGGCATGGCTCCGGAAACGGCCCCGACGGCGGTGTTGAACTCAGACTTTGTCTTGAGCGGCGTGTAAATGACGACATACACCACCCAAGTGCCGACCGCCCAGACGGCTGCATCCCATGGCGCGACCATGAGCAGGTACCCTGTCCCGCCCACTAGCGTCGCAGCGGCAAACACCAACACTTCCTTCGACGACATCCGGCCCGCAGGCAGCGGCCGCCTCGCAGTTCGAGACATCATGCGGTCGGTGAACCGCTCAAGCCATTGATTGGAAGCGCTCGCGCTGCATGCCACCAATGCCGTAGCTACAACCGTATGGGCCATCAGCGTCCAGTTCGGCTGGCCCCAATTCGCCACGTACGCCGCAACCGCCACCGCCACAAGCATCATCACCGTAATGCGTGGCTTCGTGAGTTCAACGTAGTCCATCCAACGACCGGTTAACGCCCCCACACGAACTTTCTCGACTTTGGCGGACTCAACCGACGCCATAAAACACTCGGAATCGTTGAAAACAAGCGGAAGATGGGAACGCGAAGCGGATCAAAACACCAACCACGAGCAACCAAAAGCCTCGCCCAAACCTAAGCCAAGCGACGCTTCACGGCGACCTCGCTTCGAATCGCGGTTCTGCTCGACTCTACAGCTTTAAAAGGGAGCAATCTCAGCGACCACGCAACCACCGAAACAGACAGAGCGAGGATCAAAGAGCCGTTCGCAACATGAGATGTCGTCACTAACCCTTGCCACAAACTCTTGGTCTGAACCAAAAAACCAGCGGCGAAATCCCACTGCCCGAGCCAGGTGGGCCAACCGTATTTGACCATCCATGTGCCAACTCCGAGCAACACCTGACCGGCAATCAGCAACGACACCGCGAGAACCCGACGTCGAAGTTGCGGGAGCACCCACGCTGCCTTCGTCAGCAACACAGCATGGACTGCCAACACTGCAGCCATCATCGCGTGAAACACAAATACACCGCGGAAATAGGCCGGTGTGGCATCCACAGGAAGATGCCGTATCGCCGCACCGAGAACCAATTGAAAATAGGAAAACGTCGCCGTCAAGATCGCGAGGCGCTGAACGGACGGCCCTACGGATCCCGTTTCACGGTTCGCGGTTCGCCATTCACGGGATGTAAAGGCAAGCATCGCGGCAGTCAGTCCAAAAAATGCCGGACCGACGCAACCATGGATCATTGCCAACTGGCGGTCGTCAAGGATCACACGGAGACCGCCTAGGAGACCCTGACCGATAACCGCCATCAGTGCGAAACACGAGACTACTCGCATCCACGCACGCCCATCACAAAACCAGACCGACACTGCGAGCAGAATGGCGATAAAACCGACGAACGCGCCGAGAAGTCGATGTCCGTGTTCGATGAAGAGATCGAACGGCCCCGTAATCCAAGTCTGCCAAGGATACAAAAACAGATTGTATCCATACGTTGACGGCCAATCAGGAACCGCCATACCGGCGTCGTAGGTCGTCACCAACCCACCAACCCAAATCAGAGGAAAGGTCGCGGCAACCAACGCCACCGCGGCGATCCGCGGTAGCTTGGAAACAGCGATCTGGCCCGACTGATCTGGCGACACCTGCATGACTCCTCGTCAATCCGCTGAACCGGCATTAATGACCGCTAGCTGGCTTGGACTTCACACCCGGCGGAGGCGGTTGCGTTTGCGGAT
>CAIXSC010000947.1 GCA_903921945.1 uncultured Planctomycetaceae bacterium | reverse complement strand
CCGGCGATGCGGGCGCCGGCGATGCGGGCGCCGGCGATGCGGGCGCCGGTGATGCGGGCGCCGGTGATGCGGGCGCTGGCCGC
The DNA here is from genome assembly GCA_903921945.1 of uncultured Planctomycetaceae bacterium. Taxonomy (GTDB): domain Bacteria; phylum Planctomycetota; class Planctomycetia; order Pirellulales; family Pirellulaceae; genus CAIXSC01. The sequence goes on along the minus strand of CAIXSC010000947.1, from coordinate 6,230 downwards.
GTTTGCGGTGGAGTCGGCTGAGCGGCAACTCCGGGGCCATTCTTGGGCGGCTCGTCGGCCAGCAACCGGCAGCCGCCGAGCGCCATCGGCAACGAGCGGCCGTCGAGCGACGGGGCGAGTCCGGGGAAATCGGACGGATTGGGCGAGTTAAACGCTACCGCGAGCAGCGTTCCGAACAAAATGAGAACCCGGAAACGCATCACAGTGTCAGCTCGGTGGGCGGTGTGGAAGGGACTTCGAAGCGGATTGGCCGCAAGAGTAATCCGCTTCCGCCCACGGAAACAAGTCCCGAGAGGAGTACTTGGCACGGGCGCGAACGGCGCGGAGGCGGCCACCGCCGCGCGCTGAGCGACGGATCGCCAGCAACGCGCCGTGAGCGACGGATCGCCACTGCCTCGCGCTGAGCCACGGATCGCCAGCGACGGGCCGTGAGCGACGAGCCGTGAGCGACGGATTGCCAGCGGACAGGAGGTTGCCTCGCGTCGCGGCGCCACGCTTGAGTTGAATTGCGAAGCTATCGGCTTTTGAACCGGGACTCGAAGACATTGACTAATTCCGCGCCGGTGAAGATACGGCTGCGGCTGTCGATGTAGGTATGTTCGAGTTCCGTGAGTGTCACTTCCTCGCCCGCGCGTCGCAGTTGGATGTAGGCGTCGATCATCACGGAGGGTGGACTCCCGCGAAGCCGCATCCCTAGGATTTGGAACAACGATACGGGCAAGCCGTGCAGGAAAGCTCGCAGCCACGGCTTGGAAGTTGGTCGAGGCACGAATCTTCGGCGGGCCCCACATGAATCCCGGATTGACCGAAAAAGTTTGATTCAGGCCGCGCGCGCGAATTCCTCGATCACGGAGCACAGGGAGTAGGCCGCGGCCGATTCCGCTCGATCGTCACGGCGCAGCTGTCGCAGTTTGGCGCGAGACGTGGCAACCGATCCGCTCGTAAAGAGCTACGACATCGCCGTACAAGAGCGAATCGGCAACTTAGTGGTAACGGAGCGGCAGATTGCGGGCTCGCGAATCACCGGGGCTTACGCCGCTCACCAGAGCGAGCAGCCGCGCATGAACTCCGGGCCCACATGAACTCGGGGGAGGAAAGCGGTTCCAGATTGGTCAACCGCGGCATCATTCCCTGGACGGTCGCCATCTCACGACACCTCGCATCCGGTGGCCAGAAAAACCCGACTCATCAAGCATGTCGGATGGCGGATCTGGCGATCGCGAGTTCTGTGCCGGTAATCTTGGTGTTAACGGCGCGCGTCGCGTTTGGCGATTTACTTCTTCGCGACGTCGGCTTGGCTCCACTGGCCATCGATCAATCGCCAGGTTTGGCCGGTTGGGTTGCGGTCCTGCAGTGCCGTCGGGAGCCGATGGGCTCGCACGCCGTCGTAGCAATGCAGGGCCCCAAACCGACGAATCGAGGCGGGAATCCCGACCGCCGTGAAGCCGGGGTGGCCCGTGGCTGGAAACGGCCCGCCGTGATTCATCGCCGCGCTGACCGCCACCCCGGTCGGCATCTTGTCGTTTAACAACCGACCGACTCGCTGCCGGAGGATCGGGACCAGCCGTTCGTAAATCTCGTCGTCTTCGCCGCGGGTGTCGGAGTACACACAACCGGTCAGATTTCCCTCCAACCGCTGCAGGATCATCGCCGCTTGCTCGACGTGGTCGGCGACCACGACCAGCGACGCGTTGCCGAACGCCTCGGTCTGGAACGCTTCCGCTTGATCGAGGAATTTGCGGCCATCGACTCGCAAGAGCGTGTTCGCGAAGCTGTAGCCGGCGCCGCCACCCAACTGATTGCCGACGAGCGGCTTGGCGCCTGCCGCGACCAGCTTGCGAATGCTTTCCGCCAGCGATGACTCAACGCCCCGCGACAACAGTGTGCCGACCGGGGCGGCTTGAAAACCGGCCGCCGCCTTCGTCAGAAAGTCGTTCGTCTCCGGGCCGTCGATTAACACCAACAGCCCCGGATTCGTGCAAAACTGGCCGGTGCCCATCAGGCAACTGGACGTGAATTCTTGCACGATCGCGTCCCGTCGCTCCTTCAAAGCGCCCGGCAGGATCACGACCGGGTTCACGCTGGAAAGCTCCAAGTAAATCGGCTTTCCGACTTCATCCGCGACCGCCTTGAGTTTCAAACCGGCATGACGGCTGCCGGTGTAGCCAATCGCGCCTGTCCGCGGGTCCGACACCAGACGCTCGCCATCGACATGGCTGGTGCGATAGATCAATTGCACGGTGGACAGCGGCAATCCGTACTCGCCGAGCGCCTGCAACGCTTCGACCGCGAACAACCGCGTGGTGCCGGGATGCGACGAGTTCGCTTTGCCGATCACCGGGCAGCCAGCAGCGATCGCGGCCGCGAAATCGCCTCCCGAGCAACTACCGAAGGCGAACGGAAAATTGTTCGGGCCGAACACGCAAACCGGTCCGATCGGTCCCAGGATGGAGCGAATATTGGCTGCGGAATCGATCGTGGGGAGGGCCCAGGAGCCTTCCCGCGCCGCGGCCGCCGCTTGCCGCAACTGGTTCGTGGTTCGAGGAAGTTCGCCATCCGCCAACCGCGGCGACTTGGGCAATCCCGTCTCCGCGTGCGCCATTTCGACGAACGCCTCTTTGTTCGCTTCAATCCGCTCGGCGAATCGCTCCAAGAACAACGCGATTCGCTCGGGCGCGACCGACCGCAACGTCTCGGCCGCATCCACGGCGCTGTCCAAAGCTTCGGTGCAATCGGTCCAACTGCTGATCGGGTACTCGTCCGGCAGCGGCTCCTTGGTGCGCGGGTTGTCCGCCCGAAAAACACCGGTCGCCCGTCCCGCTCGCCATCGTCCCGAAATCAGCACCGGTTGCGTTGCCATATCGCTTGCTCGCAAAAGTTCCCGTCGGTCAATTCGTTCGTGGGCAATCCAGCTTGGGCGCTTAGCCTTGGACCACCGGATTGGTGAGTGTGCCGATACCGTCGATGGTGATATCGACGAGGTCGCCCGGTTCAAGCGTGAAAGAACTCTCGGGGACAATCCCGGTGCCGGTGAGGAGAAACGCGCCTTGGGGGAACGAATTGTCCCGGCCGAGCCAACCGACGAGCTCTTCCAAGGAGCGGGCGAGCTGCGCGACGCTCGTCTGGCCCGAGAAGACGGTTGCGCCGGCCCGCCGGATCGCCAAGGCGATTCCGATCGTTTCCCGCGGCGGCATCGCGGCGGCCAGCGTGACCCAAGGCCCAAGTCCGCAGCATTGGTTGTAGACCTTCGCCTGGGGTAGATAGAGCGGATTGTCCCCCTCGATGTCCCGCGAACTCATGTCGTTGCCGATCGTGAAGCCGACGATTTCCAGGCGAGTGTTCAGCACCAGCGTGAACTCGGGTTCCGGCACGTTCCAGGTGGCGTCGGCTCGGATCCGAACCGGCTGCCCCGGCCCCGAGACTCGGTGGGGGTTCGCCTTGAAAAACAGCTCAGGCCGCGGCGAAACATACACCCGGTCGTAGCACGACGCCGCCGTCGCCGACTCCTCCATCCGTGCCGACCGGCTGCGTTTGTACGTCACGCCGGCCGCCCAGACTTCCTGGCTGTCGATCGGCGCCAACAGCTCGACCGACGCGAGCGGAATCGCCGCCGCCGGTTGCAGTCGCGCTGCCGCGAACGCCGCCGGATCGGCCGCTTCCAAAACCTGGAACAACGTCAATCCGCCGGCCGCGTCGAGCGGAACCAGCCGCTCGTCGACAACTTGGCCGACGCGAACAGAACCCTGCGAGTCACGGTAGCGGGCAAGCTTCATCGAGCAGGTTCCACAGCGAAGGAGGGAAAGGAGGAAAGGAGGGATGAACGCGAGGACGATGGTCAGTGCCACCGACGGAACCGATGGAACCGACGCAACCGGTCGGACCTGGACCAGGGATCAACGTCCCGGTCCCGAGCTGTCTTCCATCTTCTGGATGTATTGCCGCAACCGCTCGTTTTCGTCGGAAACGTCTTTCAACCGCAGCATGTTCGCGACTCGCTTCAACAGCTCGACCTTGTTGACCGGCTTCGAGAGAAAGTCGTCCGTGCCGGCCGCGACCGCTCGTTCGATATCCCCCAGTTCGTTGAGCGCCGTGACCATCAATACCATGATCTTGCGGGTTGCCGGATTGCCCTTAAGTTTCTGGCAAACCTCGAAGCCGCTGAGCTTCGGCATCATGATGTCCAGAAGAATCAGGTCGGGCTGGAACGAACGGACTTTATCGAGCGTGTCTTGGCCGTCGACGGCGATTTCGGTATCGCAATCCACCGCCGCGAGATACGCTTCGAGCAGCTCGCGGTTGGCTTGGTTGTCGTCGGCGATCAGGATTTTGCTGGTCGTGGGCATGAAGTCAACTCCGTGGCGGTGACGGCGCCGGCCGATGGTTGCCGAGCGGTCCCGTTAAACGCAGGCCACAGAAGCGGCCGAGTCATTCGCAGCCGAGTCATTCGGGGCCGAGTCATTCGGGGCCGACCCTGAAGCGGCGGATGCGGCGGCGGGCACGGGAAAATCGCGGCACATCGCGGCGATTTCGCTTCGAATACGCTCGTGGGTCGCGGCGTCGTCCGGATGCCGCAGCGCATCAAAAATCCAGCCGCCAATCCGTCGCATCTCGTCGGTTCCCATTCCGCGAGTCGTCAGCGCGGGCGTGCCGATCCGGATCCCGGACGGATCCATCGGTTTGCGCTCGTCGTACGGAATCATGTTTTTGTTGACCGTCATCCCGCAGCGGTCCAAAACCAGCTCAGCCGTCTTCCCGCCAATTCCCAGGCTGGTGACGTCGACGAGCATCAAGTGGTTGTCCGTGCCGCCGGAGACGAGCCGCAAACCGCCCGCCATGAGCGTTTCGGCAAGCGTCCGCGCGTTGTCGATGATCCGCTGGCCGTAGCTCTGGAAGTCCGCTCGAAGCGCTTCGCCGAAACAGACCGCCTTGCCGGCGATGACGTGCATCAACGGCCCGCCCTGCAAGCCGGGAAAGACGTTGCGATCGACATCCTTGGCATACTCGGAGCGGCAGAGGATCAAACCGCCGCGAGGGCCGCGGAGCGTTTTGTGGGTGGTCGTCGTGACGAAGTCGGCAACCGGCACTGGATTGGGATGCAGGCCGGCCGCCACCAGCCCCGCGTAATGGGCCATGTCGACAAATAGCTTCGCACCAACCTCGGCAGCGATTTCCGCGAACCGCTCATGGGGAATGATGCGCGGGTAGGCGCTCGCGCCCGCGACGATCATCTTCGGCTTGTGCTCGCGAGCCAACCGGGCGACTTGGTCGAAGTCGATTCGATGCGTATCGCGAGTGACGCCGTAGTGAAGGAAGTTGTACAGCCGGCCGGAGACGTTGAGCTTCATCCCATGGGTGAGGTGGCCGCCATGGGCCAAATCGAGCCCCAACACGGTGTCACCCGGTTCGAGCGCCGTCAGATACACCGCCTGATTGGCTTGCGAACCCGAATGGGGCTGCACGTTGGCATGTTCGGCGCCGAACAGCCGCTTGGCCCGCTCCCGAGCCAACTCTTCGGCCACATCGACGAATTCACAGCCACCGTAGTAGCGGCGGCCGGGGTAGCCTTCGGCGTACTTGTTCGTCAGAACGCTGCCGACGGCCTCCATAACCGCCACACTGGTGTAGTTTTCGCTGGCGATCATCTCCAGGCCGTCTTCCTGGCGCTGGGCTTCGTCGCGGATCGCCGCCCACAACTCTGGATCCTGCTGCGCAAGCACGTTCATGGCTGGCCCCTTGGAAAGCATGCGAATCACCTTTCCAAGTATAGATTCGCCGCCCGGCGTCCGGCAGGGACCACCGAGCACTTTTCGGCCTCGCCGTGGCCGATCGCGCTTTGCGGCCCTGCCAGCGCCTACGGCTTGGCGATAAACAAGTTCATCGCCGCTCGTCGTTCATCGCCGCTCGTCGTTTACCGCCGAGCCGAAGGCGACGGCCGGGCTGGCACCTGAATCAGCCCCGCCGTGGCCGATCGCGCTTCGGCCGTTCGCACCGTGGCCGATCGCGCTTCGGCCGTTCGCGCCGTGGCCGATCGCGCCGTGGCCGATCGCGCTTTGCGGCCCTGCCAGCGCCTGCGGCTTGGCGGTAAACGAGTTCATCGCCGCTTGTCGTTCATCGCCGCTCTTCGTTTACCGCCGAGCCGAAGGCGACGGCCGGGCTGGCACCCGAATCAGCCCCGCCGTGGCCGATCGCGCTTCGGCCGTTCGCGCCGTGGCCGATCGCGCTTCGGCCGT
>CAIXSC010000946.1 GCA_903921945.1 uncultured Planctomycetaceae bacterium | reverse complement strand
GCCGCGAGCTTCCCGAGTGGAATACTCGGGCGGATCCTCGAAGCTCATTTCCGATCGAACACAGGTCACCACTTCCGTTAGCAGGGTCGCTCGGTTGACACCGATGACCTTGATGACGACCCGCGTTGGAAACGCGTGGGTTTGGTTCAACAGTTCGATGTATCGCCCGCGTTCCTCGGCCGATTCGCTCATCGCGACTCCGTTTCTCTCTTGCTATCGCGTGTGTCGATGCCATCGGCCGCGCGGCGATTGGTCGACTCGCGGCTTTCCAGTTGCCGTTCTAACCGCAGGCTGCTCTGGGCGTAAACCGGTAAGCCATCCCGAGAGGACTCGGCATGCAGTTCGATGGTCGACCTGGGCGGCAGGCGGGCATCGGTGGCGAAAGCAAGTTCGATTCGGGCCTCGCCGTCGGCGGTGGGCACGTCCACCGCGGTCGCGGTAACGCCCGAGAAATCATCGGGAATCGCCACGCGCAACCGCACCGGCCCAACGCCTTCCCGGCGACGAATCCGCACCGCCACGGACACCGGCGTTCCGGGTCGCCAGCCGATCACGGGCGAGTCCACACTGAGCGTCAACAAGCCGGGGAAACAGCCGACGCTCAGCGTCTCGCTCGCGACATGAAACACCGAATACGGCTTGCCATCGGCTCCTGGCACTTCGGCCACGCCCATGACACGAGTGCGATGGGTTGTGCCTTCGATGACTTGATGTTGCAGCACCACCGGCAACGCGCCGCGATCGCTGCCGGCCTCGATGCGGCCGTCCAACGGCATTAAAGTGCCGCGTTTGTCCGGTTCAACGCCAATCAGCCGAATCGCGCCGGCAAAGCCGTCCTTTCGTTCCACCATCACTGGGAAGGGAAAACCGGCGAGTCGCGGCGCGTCCAGGATCGGTGAATTGGCTTTCAGTGTGAACGGGATCTCGGGGCAGACCGCGACCCACAACCGATCGCTCGCCGAACCCGTGGGCGACTCGGCGACCTCCGCGGTCCAATCACGCGATTCCCCCGTTTGTTTTCGCCGCGCGACGACGCTTACCAAGCCGGCGATCGGAGCCTGGCTGGCCGCCGTCTCCCAAGTCATTTCGACGGTGGCGGGCGACTTTTCAGGCACCACCAGCGGTGCCACGGACACGCCGGCGGGCAATCCTTCGACCGACAGCTCCAAGTCGCCCGCGAATCCGTCGCGACGCTCGACGAGCACCGGCAACTTCGTCGTTCGCCCCGGATGCAACAGCAGCGAGGCCGTGTTGATTCGCACCCTTAGATCGGGGACGGGCGCGGCGATCGACAACCGGTAGAGATTTCGCGCACCGCCCTGGCGACTCCGATCCCGCAATACGATCGCGTAGCTTCCATCGGCGGGCGCTGCCCAGCGGACTTTCGGATCGCGCGTGCCGTCGCTGTCGTCCACTTCGATGAGCTGTTTGCCGGCCGCGTCCCGGATGGTGAGCACCGCGTCGGTGGGAAAACCGGCCTGCGACGACTGAAGCTCGATCGCCAGCTGTTCCCCTTTCTTGGCGGCCACCGTCACCACGTCCACGTCGCCCGGCACATCGAACCGACCATAGACCGACACAGGCCACGTGACGGCTAACTCGGAGGGCAACCGAGCAGACTGCGGCCCTGCCGTCGCGTCTTGAGGCGACTCGCGTTCCACCACGACAGGTCGGGGCGATGCGGGCAAAGCCAACTGTTGGTTCAACCATCCGGCTGCCGATTCGTTGCCCAGCGCCGATTTAACAGCCGCGCCGGCGCCAGGAAAGGCCGTCGCGGTCGTTCGCCATAACCGGCCGTCTCCGCCCGGCAAGTTCCAACCGGCAACCAACACCTCCGTGCCGTTCCCGTTCCCAGGTGTCGAACCGCCCGCCACTTCCCAAGGCCAAACGTAATCGATCCATGGGCCATCGGTCAGCGACAATCGATAGGTGTAATCGACTCCGCCCGCCATCTGGAAGTCGAACAGTTCCAGCGTGTAGATCCCGCCTTCCGCGGCGCGAAAGGCCAGCAGTCCGTCAGCGCCGCGTCCAACCTCGGCCGGCGGCAGGCTGGTCGCCACCACTCGGCCAGTGGCGTCGAGCATTCGCATTACGGGATCGAGGGGCGAACGGATCCGTTTGGTGGCGATCGCAACCACCACTTGCTGGCCCGCGGCGAGCCGCAGCGTGTAACGGTCGATCGCGCCTGCCAGATCCAATCGCCCATTGGCCACCACCGGCAATCGCTCGACAGCCAGCGCCCCGCGACGCTGGTCGTGAACCAGTTCCGCTGACTCGCCGATCACAAACGGAAACGCCGCCGACGCGCCTTGGGCAGCCGCGAGCCGGATTTCCTTCGGGCCGATCGGAGCGTCGGCGGCAATGCGAAAGCGAAATCGACGCGGGTCGGACGTCGGCGTCACGTCGAGTCCCGAGCCGGCCGCGACCAACCGGCAGCCCGGTGGCATGTAGTCGCCCGCCAACGCCACTTCCACTTCCGCGCCTCGACCAGCTCCCGGTGGAAACAACCCCAGGATTCGCGGCGTCGTCTGCGCTAGTAGCGGAGCCCCGACAAGTAGCGCCATCGCTAAAAGCGGACCAGCCAAGAGAGGGCTGGCCAACTGCGGACTGGCGATTCGCAAGACTCGTGGAAGCCGTTCGCGAGCGAACACCCTCCAGAGCCGCTGAGCGGTTCGCTGCGCGATGCGTCTTCGGCTAGCGCGCAGCCGTGATGCAATCGTTTGAGTCTTCCAGCTGAAGAGCCGCTTTCCGGCCCACCGGGCAATCGCCAACCAAGATTGTCGCATGGCGGTTAGAACCATTCGGCGATCGGCTGTCCACCGTTCACGATGGTGACGGGCCGGCCTTCCGGCGTGATCAGTTCCTTGTGGGGATCGATCCCGAGCTTTCGATAGACCGAGCAGAAGTAATCTTCAACCTTGAGCGGCCGCTGTTCGGGCGCGGCGCCGAGCCGATCGGTCGAGCCGATCACCGTGCCGCGGGGCAAGCCCGCGCCAGTGGCGACGATCGACATCGCGCCGGGCCAGTGGTCGCGACCCGTGTCCTTATTGATTTTGGGCGTTCGGCCGAATTCACCCAAGGCCAGCACGAGCGTGTCTTCGAGCAATCCACGTTGGTCCAGATCGTCCAGCAAGGCGGAGAATGCCATGTCGAAAATCGGCATCCAGCGGTCTTTCAGATACTTGAAAATGTTCGTGTGATGGTCCCAACCCGCGTGTTGCACGGTGACGAACGGCACACCCGCTTCCACGAGCCGCCGCGCAAGCAAGCACTGCTGGCCAACCATGGTCCGGCCGTAGAGGTCGCGGGTCCGCTCGGGTTCGGACTCGATGTCGAAAGCGCGGCGAGCCAGCGGCGATGCGATTAGCCGCTGAGCCTGGTCGTGAAAACTGTCGAGCCCTCGTGCCGGATCGCTAGCGGCGGCGTCCGCGATCCGTTCCAGGTTGTCGAGCGACCGCCGCAACGCCGCGCGGGAGTGAGCTCGGCCGGTTGCCAGTCCGGGTGGCAACGTGACGTCCGGCAATTGGAAATCCGGGTTGTTGGGGTTGTTGGCGATCAACAGCGGCGCGAACTTGCTTCCCAGGAAGTTCGGTCCGCCCGAACGCATGGCCGACGGCAATGCGAACTGGACGTAGGCGGGCAGACCGGCTGGCGCCCCGCGTTCCTTGGCAATGAACGACCCGATGCTGGGATGGAAGCTGGCCGAATCGCCGCAACCGATCGGCGTGGGCGTGGGACTGCCGGTCGTCAAATAATGGTTGCCGCCCCCGTGGCCCGGGTCATGGTGGGCAACCGAGCGGGTCACGGTCAGCAAATGCATTCGCCGCGCGACTTGCGGAAGCAGCTCGCAAACTCGGATGCCCGCCACATTTGTGTCGATCGGATCGAAAATGCCGCGCACCTCGGTCGGCGCGTCCGGCTTCGGATCGAACGATTCATGGTGGCTCGGACCGCCATCCATCCAAATCAAAATGCAACGCTTCGCGGCCGCCTTGATCGGGCCGTTCGCCGAGGGCTCCTGGACGCCACGCCCGGCCGCGTTGGCGACCTGCGCCGTTCCATCTTCCGCCGACAGCCTCGACGCGCCGCAGCCAACCTGTCCGCCCGCCTGCGCCCGCAACAACGCGGCCAGTCCCATGCCGCCCAGTCCGCCTAAACCGAGCCGTAAAAAACTTCGGCGAGCGTAACCGTCGCAGTACCGCGGCGCATCCGTTTCGGCACGCCGAGCGACACCCTGCTGTGGACCGTTCGGGATGCTCATGGAAGTATCCTCATTGGTTCAATACGATTTCGGCGGATTTCATCACCGACCACAGAACATCCTCGGTGGCCGTTTGTCGCGTGGCCT
>CAIXSC010000945.1 GCA_903921945.1 uncultured Planctomycetaceae bacterium | reverse complement strand
TGGAACGCCACAGATCGCTGTGGGTGAAAAGGCACCAAAGCTGCAGTGTGGCTGCGACTCGAGCGCTCGTCAAGTTGTCAATGACCGTTGACGGAAGCCTCTTGATTGCGTTACGAATTGAATGGAGTGCGGCAGCAGTACCAAAAGGATGGACGCTCGAACCTGCGTTCGTTTTGGGTATGAAAAAGAATCTCATGGATATTTGTAGGAACTGCGATGGACATCGCTTGTCAACCTTTCATGGATTCGTAGGCAGAGGTAGCACAAAAGAAGAGAAAAAAATCCTCCAAACAGGCCCGTCGGGCGTTCGCTCGTCGATCTTGGGCGGAGCGGATTCAAGCGAATTCGCTTGGAGAAGCGAGTTTGTTCAAACTCTCCTTGTCTGAAAACGCTTGAATGAACATCAAGACGATCGGGAATCGCGTGGAACGCAACCATTCGATGATGGACGGCTCCGGCTCAGGAAAAGTTGGAAAGGTTCCGTGATGGCCGCAACCCGTACCAGGGCCAGGGGAGGAGGGCGAGGATCGCGGTTCGGGCGCGTTTCGGTTGTTCCATGGCCGCGACGGGACGCTTGGGAATGCTTTGCTTCGCGAAGCCCGCGTCGACTGTGTGGCCCGGCAAGGCAGTAAAAAAGACGCTCGTCGTGACGCTGTTGAGTTCGGAGTTGTTCCCGAATCGTAGTGCCGCCTCGGAGTCGACGAGCCTCACGGCTCATCGCCATGTCGCCAACGCGCGGTTCGCCACCCGGACGCATGGATGGAAGCGGCGGGAGAATAGTCCACCGGTTGCTGTGGCGACGACGAACTGCGTACGCTGGTGGCGACGATGAACTGCGTACCCTGTATATTGCGGCCGCGACATGGTTTCCCGGTAGCCGCGTGAAAAAATCTGGTGTAGTTTCGAGGACGGTCCCGAGATTCCGCCTGTTGCTCAACAGCCTTTGCCGATTCCGTTCGCCATCGTCGTGAACGGCTGCGGCCTGCCATTTCCGAACAATCTTCCTTTTTCAGTGACACGATATCGAGCCCGTTTATGCTATCCAGCAATCGCCAAGTCCCGCTGTCGAATTCTCCGCAACATGCCGTGAATCGCCGCGCTTTTTTTGGGGCCGCCGGCGCGGGACTGGCCGGCTTGGGCTGGCTTGCGTCGCCAGCGATCGCCGACCAGTTGGTCCGCCAGCAAAAGCGGGTGCTCATGGTTTTCTTGAACGGCGGCATGAGCCAGTTCGAAAGCTGGGACCCGAAACCGGGACGAAACACGGGGGGACCGTTCCAAGCGATTCCGACCTCGATCCCCGGGTTCCACATCTCCGAGATGATGCCGAAGATGGCGACGCGGTTGCACAAGCATACGGCGGTGATTCGGTCGATTGAAACGAGCAACACCGACCACAAGGACGTCACGCTGTATGCCGGCAAGCCGGTGGTTGCGGGGCTGAAAATGCCGAGCATCGGTTCGATGCTTGCCCGGGAACTTGCCGATCCGTTGAGCCCGGTGCCGCATCACGTGATGTTTTCGAATTACCTTGGCGCGAGCTACTACGAGTCGGCCGGCTTCTACGGCACCCAGTGGGACCCGATCAACATCCAGCCGGGCGATGTGCCGGCCAAGCCGCCGTTCAAGATTCGCGATTCGCTCTTGCGACTGGCCCCGGAGGCGAATCGCTTGCCGCCAGGCATGACAGACGTGGAGCACATGCACCGCGAGTCGCTGCGTGAGCGGTTGACACGGGGCTTCGTTCAGGGCCGTGAGCGGGATGATGTGCTGCTGGGACACAATGCCGCCTATGCCCGCGTCCGCGGCTTGATGGACAGCGCCCGTCTGTTCGACATTGAACACGAGACCCAGGCCACTCGCGACGCCTATGGGCCGACTCCGTTCGGCAAACAGACGCTCGTCGCGCGGCGGCTGATCGAGGCGGGCGTGCCGTTTGTTCGCGTGAACCGCGGTTGGTGGGACCACCACGGGCAAAACTTCGAATTCCATCAAGAAATGGTTCCAGAACTCGATCACGTGCTGTCGACGCTGCTCGACGATTTGGCCGCTCGCGGACTGCTCGAGGACACGCTGGTCGTCACGTTCTCGGAAATGGGCCGCACGCCGTCGATCAACAACAACATGGGCCGCGACCACTTCTCGCGAATGAGCGTCACGTTGTCGGGGTGCGGAATCAAGCCGGGCGTCATCCATGGCGAAACCGATGCGGACGGCAACCAGATTGCGAAAGACCCGGTCCATTTGAACGAATTTTTCGCGACGATCTTCCAGGCGGTCGGCATCGATCATCAAAAGGAGCGGATCGCGCCGGATGGCCGCCCCGTTCCTCTGACAGCGTACGGCACCAACCCCGTCCGCGAAGTGTTGGCGTAATCGGGAAACGAACGATTAACCTCGAGTCGCCTGTTCCGACCGCCATGCCCGATCCTCACGCCAAGCCCGCGACTTCCATCATGACGGATACTCCCGCAAAGCCCGACAATCCCGCCTGGAAAATCACGAGCATTAAGGAGATCGGGCTCGCCGGCGACCACTACAGCGTGGCCCGCGTGCCGGGATCCAGCCAACTGTTCGTCGGTGGCCACGTCGGAAAAATCCATTTTGTCGACCTCGCTGCCGAGAAACCGACGCCTGTCCCGTGGGACGCGCATGTCAGCTTCGTCAGCGGCCTGGTTGTGACCGCGAAGTTTCTCGTCTCGGCCGGTTCGGACCATCAGATGATCTGGTGGAATCGCGAGTCGCGTGAACGGGTACGCGTGGCCCCGCATGCCAAATGGGTTCGCCATCTGTCCCTCTCGCCCGACGGACAAACGTTAGCGAGCGTCTGCGATGACATGATTTGCCGGCTATGGGATGTCGAGTCGGGCAAGCTGATCCGGGAACTCGCCGGTCACGCGCTGCGGACCCCGTATGACCTCGTGTCGAAGCTGTACGCGTCGGCGTTTTCCCGCGATGGCCAATGGCTGGCGACCGTCGATCAAGCGGGACACGCTTTGGTTTGGGAAGTGGCAACCGGCCAGAAGCTTGCGGATGTACACGCCCCGCATTTCTATACCCACGACACGAACGGGCATACCTATGGCGGCATTCGCACTGTCGACTTTTCCCTCGACGGCCAATCGATCGCGGTCGGCGGCAACTTGGCGGGCGACACGTCCACGATTACCGGCAGCAAATCGCTGATTCAGTTTTTCGAATGGAAAACGGGCAAGCAGACGGCCGACTGCCAAGCAGGTGGCGATTTCTTCTACGAGCGTCTGAAATACCACCATGAAGCCAAGTGGCTACTGGGCGCGGGCGGGGCAGGCAATGGTCCAAAGCTCGTACTGGTCGACTTGGCGAACCAGTCGCTGCTGGCGGAAGTGAAGCTGCCGTCTCCGGTGTTCGATATCGCGCTCACGGAGAACTCGGAGACCTGCTTCACCGTCGGCCGCGGAAAGATTTGTCAATGGTCGATCACGCGTTAGACGTCCGGCAGGCGTCGCTCGGGGGCAAGACGATGAAGACGGAACAACTCGGAGCGACGGCCACGTTCGATCCGCTGGAAGAGGTCAACACGCAGACGGCAGCGGCCCGAGCGGTGATGACGCGCGCGGTCAAACTGTCGGTCACGCTGTCGGTCACGCTGCCGGTCAAACTGCCGATCCTGCCGCCGGTCACGCTGCCGTTAACGCTGTCGGTCACGCAGGCAGTCCTGCTATCGGTCCCGCTGTCATTCACCTGGCTGGCTCGGCTGTTGGCCGCTCGCCTAGCACCGGGTTGGGCCGTGCGGATGATTGCGCTGCTGGTCGTGGTGTGCGCGGGGATGGCGCCGGTGAACGGTGTGTCGGCCGAGGTGTTGCCGGCGGATCGCGCGATCGCCGAGGTGATTGATCATTACATCGACGCGAAGATCAAGGCGGCGGGCGTTACACCGGCGCCGCCGGCGGATGACGCGACGTGGGTTCGCCGCGCGACCCTGGATCTGGCGGGGCGGATCCCGACAGCGGACGAGGCGCGACGATTTGTGGCGTCGACCGATCCGCAAAAACGGCAACAGTGGATCGACCGGTTGGCGGCGTCGCCGTGGTTCGACCGGCATACGGCCAGCGAGCTGAACACGTTGCTGCGGGGGCTCGACGGCAGCGGACCGGACTTGCGGAAGTATCTGATCGCGGCGGTGAAGGAGAACCGACCGTGGAACCAAGTGTTTCGCGAACTGCTGGGCGAGGGAACCGATCCGCTGGGGCCCGAGCAGTTCATCGTCAAGCGAGTGGGCGACGCCGATCTGCTGACCCGCGATGTCAGCTCGATGTTCTTCGGCATCAACATCACGTGTTGCCAATGCCACACACATCCCTACGTCGCGACGCTGACGCAAGATTATTTCTACGGGATGAAGGCGTTCTTCGCCCGCAGCTACGAATTTCAAGGACGGCTGATGGAACGCCGGTTCGCGCCGGCCAAGCTGCAGTTCAAAGACCGCGCCGGCGAGAACCGCGAAGTCTCGATGATGTTTCTGTCGGGCGAATCGCTGGCGACGCCCGATCCTGGCGTGCCGGATCTGGCGAAGGCGATAGCTGAAGAGTCGAAGGAGATCGAGGCGTTGCGGAAGGAATTCGCCAAAAACAAGGCGTATCCGCCCACGGCCACTTTCAGCGCTCGGGGGGAACTGTTGAAGCTGGCCGACAAGCCCGCCAACCAGTCGATGATGGCCCGGGCATTCGTCAATCGGCTGTGGCTGCGGTTGTTCGGCCACGGCCTGGTGATGCGGGTCGATCAAATGCACGGCGAGAATCCTGGCAGCCATCCGGAATTGCTCGAATGGCTCGCCCGGGATTTGATCGCCCATCAATGGAATTGGCGACGCACCGTCAGCGGTTTGATCGCCAGCACGGCTTACGCGCGCGGCAGTCGTTGGAACGGTCCACCGCCGGCCCGCGAACTGTTCGCGGTCGCCGAATTGCGGCCGCTGACGCCGATGCAGTTCGGACTCTCTGTGCTGGTGGCCAGCGATCCGGGGCTTGACGCGGCGTTCGTCAACGCAACGCCCGACGACTTGGATAAGAAGATCTCCGAGTTGGAAACGCGGGCGCAGGGGTTCGCGGGCACGCTGTTCGAAACACCGCTCGTCGAGGGCTTTCAGATCAATGTGCGGGAACCGCTGGCGATCAGCAATGATCCGGCTCGGCTCAAAGCGATCGGCGCCGCGCTCATCCCCGCCTTGCAAAAGCTTCCCGATACGCGGCAACAGATCGAGTTGGCGACATGGTCAGTGCTGAGCCGCCCGCCCAGCCCCGAGGAAGTTGGGCTGCTCAGCGAATACCTGGCCGCTCCATCGCAGCCGCCCGCAACCACAGCGCCCGCAACCACAGCCCCCGCAACCACAGCCCCCGCAGCCAGCACCCCCGCAGCCGGCGCCCCCGCAGCGACTCCAGCGGGAACGACTCCAGCCGCGTCCAAACCGGCGGAGGCTAAAACGCCGGCGACAGTTTCGCCCGCGACGGTGCCGCCGCCGATGGCACCGACGCCTGCGGTGCCGAGCGACGTGGAACTGCGACGCCGCGCCTTGGAGCAGGTCGTTTGGGCGTTGGTGGCCGGGTCGGAGTTCCGGTTTAACCACTAGCGTTGGGGCAGCTCCCACATTTGGGACGCGATGGACTTCCAGTCTGTCGCCATGCGTGTCGCGAAAAGAACTTGGAAGGCTGTTGCCCGTATCGTCGCCATCTGTCCGAGTAGGGCGGACGCGGCCGTTACTGGCATAACTGCCGATCCGAGCGGTTTTCGGACGTTTTTTCATGGGAGGGCTACGTCGCGGTCGTTGATGGCAACAGACTACGGCGGCGTGGCGATCCAATCCGGTAAACCAATCCGGCGATCCAATCCGGGGCGCAAATTAAGCGATCCAATCCGGGGCTCCATTCCGGCGATCCAATCTGGGGCTTCATTTAGGGGCTCGGCGGGAATCGCCGGTTTATCGTTGCTGCTCGGTTCGACCGATCAACGGGGTGGCGACGCTCGCGGCGGTCGCGGATAAACTATTTCGGTTTCGCAACCTGAGCTTCCTGGCCCGACCGGAGTGGCGCAGATGAGATTTCGAGGCGGGGTTTGTTCGCCGTTGGAGCATCAACTGGGACGACGCGTATTCCTCGGATCGGCGGCCGGGGCCGTGGGCGGCGTCGCGGCGGGGGTCGCGGGACTGGATTTTCTGGCGTCGCCCGCGTTGTCCACCGAACTGCACCGCGGCCAGAAACGCGTGCTGATGTTGTTTCTGTCGGGCGGCGCGAGCCAGTTCGAAACCTGGGATCCGAAGCCGGGCCGGCCGACAGGCGGGCCGTTCCAAACGATTGAAACATCGATTCCCGGATATCGGATGTGCGAGCTGATGCCGCGGATGGCGACGCGGATGCACAAGACGGCGGTGATTCGTTCGTTCACCAGCCCCAACGCCGACCATGGCGGAGCGCGGGTCGACGCGATCCTCAGCGGCGATCGCCAGGATGTGGGACCGCTGCGCACGCCGTCGATCGGCTGTATGTTGGCTCGCGAGCTTTCCCGGCCGGGCAGCAAGGTGCCCGACCACGTCGGCCTGTACACAACGTATGTCGGTTTCAATAACAACGTGCAAGTCGACTTTGCCGCGTTCCTGGGCGCGGCCCACGAACCGATCAACATCCTGAATAAACTCGCGCCCGACGATCTCGCGCCGCCGACCTTTCTATCCGACCGCGACCATCGCGACCGCGAGACGCTCCGCGAGTCCTTGGCCGCCGGCTTTTATCATGGACGCGGCCGCGACAAGACGGCCGCCAGCCATCGCACGGCCTACCAGCGAGTGCGGAACTTGATGGACAGCCATCATCTATTCGACATCTCCAAGGAGCCGTCGAGTCTCCGCGAGCGGTACGGAAATTCGCTGTTCGCGCAGCAGGCGATCGTCGCGCGGCGGTTGATCGAGGCGGGCGTGCCGTTCGTGCGGCTCAACCGCGGCTGGTGGGATTCGCACGGCGAGAATTTCGAAATCCACGCCTCGCTCGTCCCAGACCTGGATCAAGTCATGTCGGCCTTGCTGGAGGACTTGGAACAACGCGGCCTGTTGCAAGACACACTAGTCGTCACGTTCGCCGAAATGGGCCGCACGCCCACGATCAACGGCATGCGAGGCCGCGACCACTGGGGCAAGTGCTGGAGTGTGACCCTGACGGGCAGCGGCATCCGGGGCGGCGTGGTGCATGGCAGCACCAACGTCGACGGCACGGATGTCGCGACCGATCCCGTGACGGCGGCGCAGTTCTTCGCGACGATTTTTCGCGCCGTCGGGATCGACCATCAGAAAGAATATATCGCCCCGGATGGCCGCCCCGTGTTGTTAACGCCCTACGACACGCAACCCGTGGCGGCCGTTTTGGCGTAAACGCGCGATCCGGAGAAAAACATGAATTTGCCCAACCTCGAACATGTGCGTGTTGCGAAAACCGTGAACCGCCCCGGTGACTTTTTGTCGGTGGCCCACGAACCGGACGGCGACCGAGTGTGGCTCGGACATACCGACTTTCGCATCTACACGATCGATTTCGCAGTGGAAAAGCCCGAGGCGCAGGAAGTGTTCGCCGAGCACACCAGCTATGTCAGTTCGCTGGTGCTCCACGGCGATTCGCTGATCTCGGCCAGTTGGGACCGCACGCTCCGCTGGTGGAACATTCGCGACCGAAAGCCGCTCAGGTCGGTCGCCGCCCACCAACGCTGGATCCGACAACTGGATCTGCATGCGAGCAGCAATCGGCTCGCGTCCGTTGCGGACGACATGACGTGCAAACTCTGGGAAGCCGACTCTGGGAAGCCGGTGCGTACGCTGAGCGGCTTCGAGGCGCGGATTCCGCGGTGGGACTATCCCAACAAACTGTTTGCCTGCGCGTTCAGTCCCGATGGCCGCCATCTGGCCGCCGCCGATGAGCTGTGCCGCGTCGTGGTATGGGAAGCCGATAGCGGCCGCGAGGCCGCGCGCTTCGATGCGACCGGCTTTTTCAAGGAGGACTGGGACCGCAACAACCATCCCTATGGCGGCATCCGCTGCTTGCGATTTTCGCCCGATGGCCGGACGCTCGCCATCGCTGGCATGGAGAACAGCGACGTTGCGATCATCAACGGCAAAGGGCTGGTGCAAGCATTCGATTGGCAAGCCGGCAAGAAGACCTACGAACAGAAAATCGGTTCGAACGTGCAGCTGGAATGCCTCGCGTACCATCCGCAAGCGGCGTGGCTCGTCACGGCCGTCGGCGGCGCGGGAAATGGCGGGAACATCTCGTTCCTCGACCCAGCCGAGCCGAAAGTGCTGAAGGACGCGCCGGCGACGATGCAGACCTTCGGCTTCGCGTGGGGGGAAAACGCCGAGTCGTTTTACACGGCCGGTCGTGGCAAGGCGTTGAAGTGGCATTTCGCCCCGGCATGACAAAGACACGACTGCTCAGTCGCTGCCGCGCAAGCGTGTTACCGCAAGCGCCACAGTGCGACCTCGCGACGGCGCGACCTCGCAACCTCGCGACAACGCGATCTCGCAACAGCGCGACCTCGCCACAGCACACCGGAAAACTCGCACTTGGGGCCTCTTGGATATGCGTTCCTTCTTTCCGTCCGCGTCGTTTGGTTCGCCGCTCGCGATAACCGGCCACATTGGCCCGACGCGCGCCACGGCGGGTGACTCAGCCATTGAGTCCGCTGTCAGACCGACCTGCGCTCTGACCGTGCGTGCGGCGTTGATGCTGGCCGCGATGACGGGCCTCTTGTTCTTCGCACCGCCCTGTTGGGCCGCTGAGCCGCTCTTGGCGCCGGAGCGTTCGATCGGCGCGGTGGTGGACCACTATCTGGATGCGAAGCTTAAAGCGGCAGGAGTTAGCCCCGCGCCTGCCGCGGACGAAGCTACCGTTGCTCGGCGGCTGTATCTCGATTTAGTGGGCCGTATTCCCACTGCGAGCGAAGCGCGGCGCTATGTGGCAGCCAAGGAATCGGACAAGCGAGCGCGGCTGATCGACGAGCTAGCCGGATCGGTCGGCTTTGCGCACCATAACGCCAATGAGTTCGACCGTCTGTTGGCGTACGGCAACCCTGGGGCGCCCAGCTTGCGGCCGTATCTGCTGGCCGCGTTCAAAGAGCAGCGACCTTGGGATCGAATGTTCCGCGAACTGCTCGGGCTGGGGGCCGCTCCGGAGAAGCCCGAGACGTTTGTGCTTAAGCGTCTGGGCGACCAGGACGCGTTGGCGCGGGACGTAAGCTCGGTGTTCTTCGGGCTAAACATCACCTGTGCTCAGTGCCATCAACACCCGTACATCGCGTCGCTGACGCAGGACTACTTTTTCGGCATGCAGGCGTTTTTTGCCCGCTCCCAGGATTTCCAAGGCAATCTCATCGAACGGCAGGCGGCTCTCCCGGCGACTTACAAGGCCAAGGATGGCACGACACGGCCGGTTATCCCGATGTTCCTCAGTGGGGAAACCGTCGCGTTGCCGGCGGTGGACGCCGCTGAAGCGAAGAAAGCGTTCGATGAGGAATCGAAGCGGATCGCCGAACTGGCGAAGGAGTACGCCAAGAACAAGACCCTGCCGCCGCCCGCCGAATTGAACCTGCGACAGCGCCTCGCCGAATTAGCCCTCTCCGATGCCAATCGGGACCGCTTCGCCCGCTCGCTCGTCAACCGGCTGTTCCATCGCTTGTATGGCCGCGGACTGGTCATGAGCCTCGACCAAATGCATGCCGAGAACGCCGCGAGCCATCCGGAATTGCTCGCTTGGCTCAGCCGCGACTTCATCGACCACGATTATGATCTCGCGCGGTTGATTCGCGGGTTGGTGTCGAGCGACGCGTACGCTCGGAGCAGCCGTTGGGACAGTGTCGAACCGCCAGCGCCGGGCCTGTTCGCGGTCGCCGCCATTCGCCCGCTGACACGCGAACAATGGGGTGTGTCGCATCAAGTGGCGAGCGATCCGACGAAGATCACGGCCCACGAGCGACTCGATCATCCGCACATGGAGGCGCTTGTCGCGGCCGCCAAGAGTTACGGGACGCTGATCGAACAGCCGTATGACGATCTGCAGATCGGAGTTAACGAAGCGCTCAAGCTGAGCAACGCTCCTGAGCTCGCCAAGTCAACCGGCGCTAAACTGGCAGCCATGCTAGCCAAGCTCCCCGATCGCTCGCAACAAATTGACGAGGCGGTGTGGACCGTCTGGTCCCGCGCCCCGTCGAGCGATGAAGCAGCGTTGCTCGCCGCGTTCCTGGAGCAGCGTTCGACGCCACCGACCGAGAGCTTGCAGCAAATGCTCTGGGCGCTCGTCAACAGCCCCGAGTTCCGTTTCAACCATTAGGCCATCGCCGAGCCGCCAGTATTCGGCGTTTCCCGCCGCCTGCCGCTCGCCGCTCGCCGCTCGCCGCTCGCCGCTCGCCGCTCGCCGCCTGCCGCTCGCCACTCGCCATTCGCCATTCGCCGCTCGCCGCCTGCCGTCACGCCCGCATTTTCGGCGGAGCAAAAACGGGTCCAGGTCTCGTTTTTGGGCTTCCCTTTTGGTCGGAGGGCGCAGGGCGGATTCGAGAGATTCGAGATTATAAAGAGCCCCAGCCTTAAAAGGCTGGGCTTATATCGGTCGTCGCTTCGCGACTACCGGTTCGTGGCCATAGACCTGTTTTGCCACGGAACATTCTGCAAGTGCTCGAACAAACGAGTTTGGCAGTGGTCGGTTGGACG
>CAIXSC010000944.1 GCA_903921945.1 uncultured Planctomycetaceae bacterium | reverse complement strand
GTGAAGCGACGCGCGGAAGTGTCTTTTGTGGAAGGTCTGGCGACGACTGGCGTCCTGAGTGCGGTCGGCGCGGCCACCATGGCTTACGGTGTCTTTTCGGAACCGCTGGCGTCGTTGGAAGGGCGGCCGTAAAGCGGCGCCCGAGGCGCCGCACTCCAAACAGCCCTGGGCGTCGACCATTTGACGACTGCAGGGACGGGGGCTAATATTCCTTCATTGCCCGCCAGGAGGCCATTCAAGAGGCAACGTCGCTAGGGAAAGCACAGCCAGCGCGTGAGTCCTTTTTCTTACTTTGGGATCACTCCTCAATCCCGTCAGGCCGGCGCACGTCTATGACGGTCGGTCTGAAGAAAGAGGCGAAAGCCGCTGCTGGATTTTTTGCCCGCGGGGATTTCGTGATTTAGACTCGTCTTGGCCGTTGGTGCGTTTGCGTTTCGAGTTGTCGCGTCCCGTGAATGCGACGGGCTCGAGCCTCCCCGCCGATGGCTTTGCACGGCACCCTGGGATCTAGCTGCCTGGAAAGTATTCGCATGCCTTCGCGTTGGGCGTTTCCTCGACTGGCCGTGTCGATCGCGTGGGTGGCTGCCGCAGCGGCCGGATTGTTCGCCCCGTCGACCGTGACTCGCGGGCAAACGCCCGCGATTCCCTCCGTGGCGTCCGATGCCGGCTTCGACCCGGTCGCGATCCTGGAACGCGGCCGCGAATTGGAGCGGGACCGACGCTGGGCGGAAGCGCTCAATCACTACGAACAGGCTGTTCGGAACAACCCGGCCCACCGCGAACTGACCGACCGGCTGTCGCTCGCCAAGGCCCACTTCGATGTCGAACGCCGATACACCGATGCGCATTTCGTCCAGACGTTGGAATCCTCCCGGCTGCGCGAGTCGCTCGATGCGTACGGCGAGGTTCTGAGCAAGATTCAATCGCATTTCGTCCAGCCGCCCCAATGGCATGATCTGGTTCGGCACGGCACATTCCACTGGGAAGTGGCGCTCACCGAACCGCTGTTCCTGCGGCGGCACGTGCCGCGGATGACGGCCGATCAAATCAACGCCTGCCGCCGCGAGATTCGCCAGCTCACCGATACCCGCGCCCCGCGGAACCGGACCGAGGCCCGCGACCTCGTCGGCTGGGTCGCGCGGATGGCCGAAGAGCGATTGGGCCTGCCCCCCTCCGCCACCATTTGCGAATTCGTATGCGGAGCGATGAACTGCCTGGATGATTACTCGGGTTATCTCACGCACACCCAGTTGGAAGAAGTGTTCTCGCAAATCGAAGGGAACTTCGTGGGACTGGGCGTGGAACTCAAGGCGGACGGTCAAGGCCTGATGATCGTCAACGTCATTCGCAACAGTCCGGCCGACAAAGGCGGGCTGCGAAGCGGAGATCGGATTGTCGCCGTCGATGGCCAATCCACCGCTGGCAAAACCACCGATGTCGCCGCCGATATGCTCAAAGGCGTCGACGGCAGTGTCGTGGTGGTTGATGTCATGGATGGCGATTCCATGCTCCGGTCGGTGCGGATGGTCCGCGAACGCGTGGATGTCCCGAGCGTCGACGAGGTGCGAATGGTCGACCCGGCCGCGGGCATCGGCTATTTCAAGCTCACCAGCTTTCAAAAGACAACCAGCCGCGATGTCGATACGGCCCTCTGGTCGCTCCATGAACGCGGTTTGCGGCACCTGATTATCGATGTGCGCGGAAACCCGGGCGGGCTACTGACCGCCGCCGTGGAAGTGGCCGACAAATTCATCGAGGACGGCCTAATCGTGATGACTCGCGGCCGCAGCCCTAACGAAGACAACGATTACCAAGCCCAACGCAAAGGCACTTGGCGAGTGCCTTTGTCCGTGCTGATTGACGGCGACTCGGCCAGTGCCAGCGAGATCTTCGCGGGCGCGATTCGCGATCATCGACGCGGCCGGATCGTGGGCGTTCGCAGCTACGGCAAGGGGAGCGTCCAGGGTATCTTCCCCCTGACGTCGTCCAACGCGGGCGTGCGGCTGACCACCGCGAAGTTCTTTTCGCCCAGCGGCCAGGAGATCAACAAGCGAGGCGTCCATCCCGACATCGTCGTGCGAACGGTTGCCAAGCCGATCGACAACGTGGAACCAGTCTCCGCTACGAATCAAAGCGGCGATGCCATCCTCAACGCCGCTGTGAACGCCATCCGCGAAGGCCGATAACGGCAACCGCCCGGTCGATCGCTCGACCGACCGCTCGACCGGCTACGCTCTTCGCGATCGCTTCCCGTGGATCCGCCACGGTCTGGCAGGGACTTGGCCGCTGCCGATGCGCGGGGCGCGGAGCTCGGGGCGGCAGCCACTGGGCCGCCGGGGGTTGGGCCGCTGCCTTTGGGCCGCTGCCTTTGGGCCGCTGGCTTGGCGAAGGTTTGGCGACGGTTTGGCGACGGTTTGGCAGCAACTTGGCTGCGTGCTAGCCGCGGATCTGCGGTTGGTCGAGCTGACTTGGGAAATAGCTGCTGGCCGACAGCGTGACCTCGATTTCGTCGACGACTTGACGGACGTCGGCGTGACGTTGGCAACAGGTCAGGCACAGTTGCCGTTCGTAGAACGAC
>CAIXSC010000943.1 GCA_903921945.1 uncultured Planctomycetaceae bacterium | reverse complement strand
GGTAAACGAGTTGGCGGTAAACGTGGGCGGGCGATTAATGAGCGTGGGGAATAGACGATCGTGATTCTTCGTTATAGCGCCACCTTGTGCTGGCACGAAAACCGCGTGTTTCCGAGACGCCACTCCCTCGACGGAGACTCGCCGATTCTTGCTCGGGCAGCAACTTGGCCCGCCCGCCGCAAAGCGACGCGGACACGCCGGCTTCACGACAAACGGTCCGGGCTAGGCCGACTTTTCCAGCGGCGAGTTGGCGACCATTTTGTTGTAGAGCGTCTTGACGCTGATGCCGAGTTCTTCTGCGGCCGCTGTTCGATTGCCGTCGTTCCGCTCAATCGCCTCTTGAATCATCAGCCACTCGACTTCGGCCAAAGTCATCGGCCCCAACGGGCGCCAAGGCCGTTTGCCGCGGCGCGCGGTCAGCCGGCGCGGTAGATGCTCAACGTCGATCGGCGGACGTTCGCACAAGATTGTGGCATGCTCGACCACGTTCGCCAATTCACGGACATTTCCCGGCCAATCGTAGGTTCGCAGCAGTTCGAGCGCGGCCGGGGTGAACAATCCGCTTTCGCTCGGCGGAGGGCCGGCCGGTTTGAAGCGGCGATAGAGGTGGGCGGCTAATTCGGCGATGTCCTCCAGCCGTTCCCGGAGCGACGGCAGTGTGATCTCGAAGGTGTTGATGCGAAACATCAAGTCCTCGCGAAACTCGCCCGCCTCCACCATCGCTTCGAGATCGCGATGAGTGGCGCACAACACGCGGACGTCGACTTGCCGGGATTGGTTGTCGCCAAGCCGCCGGATTTCGCCGCTTTCCAGCACCCGCAGCAACTTCGCCTGCATCGCTTTCGGCAACTCGCCGATCTCGTCGAGGAACAGCGTGCCCCCGTGCGCGACTTCGAACAGTCCCAAACGCTGATCGTCCGCGCCGGTAAACGCGCCCTTGCGATGCCCGAACAGTTCGCTTTCGATCAGCGTCTCCGGCAGTGCGCCGCAGTTGATCGAGACCATCGGCTGTCCCGCTCGGGGACTCTGCTCGTGCAACGCCCGCGCGACGAGCTCTTTGCCGGTGCCCGTTTCGCCAAGGATTAACACGGTCGAGTCGGTCGGAGCGACTTTCGCGATCAGCCGGCGCACCGACTCGATCTGCGGGCCGGCACCCACGAGTTCCCGTTTGCCTTCGGTTCGCTCCTGTTGTTTCTGCACCGCGCGAAACTTGCTCAGCATTTCGCGGCGATCCGACACCCGGCGCAGCAGCGCCTCCAGATCCGATAAACGGCAGGGCTTGGAAAGGTAGTCGAACGCGCCTTGCCGCAGCGCCGCCAAGGCCGTTTCGAACGACGACTTGCCGGTGAGCACGATCGCTTCGATGTCTGGCGCCAACTCCTTGGCCTTGCCGATGACCTGAAGTCCCGTCATCCCCGGCATGTCGATGTCCACCAACAAACAGTCGAAACTGTTCCGCTCCAAAGCGGCGACGGCGGTCAGCCCGTCCGGGCACACCGTCACTTGATGCCCCATTCGCGGCAGTTCCAAACTCATCAACTCCTGCAACGACTCCTCGTCGTCCGCGAACAAAATCTTGAGGCTGCGGGGCTTGGCGGCTTTGGACGCGAGCGGTTTCATCGTGGTCGGCTTCCATCAAGTGGGAACGAGTGTGAACGGCAAGCTACGCGGCACGGGAGGCGGGCGACGGTACGGCGACTGGCAGGGTCGCAATCTCCGGAGTGGCGAACGGTCGGTCGCTCGCGGCGAGCGGCAGAGTCACTTCCAACCTTGAGCCGTGGCCCGGCCCGCCGCTTGACGCCTCGATGCGGCCACCGTGTTCTTGAACGATCCGGTAGGTAATCGATAACCCCAAGCCAGTGCCGCCGCCTTCGCGCCGCCGCGTAAAGAACGGCTCGAAGAGATGCCGCAGCACTTCCTCGGTCATGCCACAGCCGTTGTCCTCGACCACGATCGCGGCCACCCCGCCGCGTCTCGCGAGCGAGACTTGCACCAACCCGCCAGCGTCCAAGCTATCGAGCGCGTTGGTCACCAGATTGAGCACAACCTGCTTGAATTCCTGGGGATGAATGTCCGCCATGACCGGCTCGCGCGGCGCGAACTCAATTCGCTTGCCGCGATACTTGCCGATCGTGCGCACCATTTCGATCACCCCCTCGACCAGCTCGCCAAGCTCGCAACGTTGCCTTTGGACATCGCCTAGCCGGGAAAAGTCGAGCAACTTTTCGGTGATCCCTTTACAGCGGAACGCCTCGTCTTGAATCCGCTTCAAATATCGTTCGACAATCCGCAGTTCCGCGCTCGCTGCCGGGTCAATCGCCGACCTCGTGGCAACAGCGGCAGGCACGTCGGCGTCGCCAGAACCGGTCCGCTCGCGCAAAACACCAGCCTCTTTGCTTGCCACCGCTTTGCTGGCGGCGTCCTCGGTCTCCGCGACTGCGGTCTCCGCATCTTCGGTGTCAGCCGCTTCGGTGTCAGCCGCTTCGCTTTCCGCGTCTTCGGCGGACGCATCCGCCGACGCATCGGCGGCGATGCCGAGCAGTTCCTGGATACGCGGCCCGAGGGACTCGGCGCACCACGCGATCGAGGCGAGTGGGTTATTGATTTCGTGGGCGACACCGGCTGCCAGGAAGCCGACGCTGGCCAGTTGTTCGCTCCGTACGACTTCGCGGGTGCGTTGTTGGACTTGAGCGTCGAGGTTGTCGCGGATGCGTTGAAAGGCGTCGGTCATGTCGTTCATCGCGGCCGCCAGCTCGGCCATTTCATCTTGCGAGGTCAATTTGATCCGGTGGCCCAGATCGCCGCCGCTGATCTTGCGCGACTCGTCGATGAGTTGCCTGAGCGGTCGGAAAATGGAGCGGTAAAACACGGTCATGAGACCGATCGCCAAGCAAGCTCCGATGGTGCCGCTGCCCCACGCCATGTAGATCCAGGTGCGGTAGCGGAACCGGACTTCGTCCACCAGCGTTTGCATGCGTGCATGCAGGTGGCCCGGCAAACTGTTGGCCAATTGGAACAGCAGAGTCAGCTCATTCTCCAAGAGCAAAGGATTGGAATCTGCGCCGAGCGGGCCGGAGACCGCTTCGAGCCGCTCCAACCGGTCGAGAGACCTTTCAATCTCCCGCACCGTTTTCCATTCTTCGCGGTCGTTGTCGAGACTGAGGTTGGATTCCGGACCGTTACGTTCCAACTGCTCGCGATATTCCTGAAGCGCGATGCGCGCTTCGACCAACCGCATCCGGAACAGTTGGCTGCGGTCCACATCCAGCAGCAGCGGGTCGCCCGCGTTCAATGCGGCTGGCAAGGCCGCGACCGCCATTCCGTCAAGCGATTCGCGGATCGGCATGCCGGCGACGAAACTTTCCGGCCCGGCGTCGCTGGCGGCCGCCGGCCGGGCGAGCGCCCGCAACTGGGACACGCTATGGATCAGACGCGATGCGAGCGGAATCTCCGCGGAACGTTGCGTGATCGTCCACGCCAAATGGCGATACGCGTACGGACCGCGTAGACCGCTGAAGGCGAGCATCGCGAGGGCGACACACAGCACGCCGCCGCCGACATACATTTTGTGGCGAATCGGAAGCCGGGAAAACATCGCGCGACTCCTGGGCTAACGTGGCAGCGATGGCGACGCATCCAACGCTGGAGCGTTAAACGGTGGCGCGGCGGCGGGCGGCACGCCGAACGGTGCACCGGCGGCAGGCGGCCCAGCAACAGGCGGCCCAGTAACAGGCGCCATGACTGCAGGTGGCGGGCTACCAACCGCCGGCGGCAGGAGCGGCACCGCAAATCCCTGACGTGCTTGGCCACGCAGTTGCTCGGCGCGACCCAGCAGCACTTCCTCGGGGATCAATTGCTGCGGGACGAGCTGGAATTCGACGGCCCGCTCGTCGCGAATCTCCCGGCCCGCGAAGTTTTCACTGAACAAGTCGAGCGGCGGGATTTCGTACCACGGCGCCGAGAACGGACTGAGCACTGTCAGGGGCTCGAAACCATCCTTGATCAGTTGGATCTTCCGGGTCGCATAGTAAGTGTAAGCCGTGGAGACAGGAGTGACGCCAATCTCCTGATCGTCGATCAACACGCGGGCGCCAGGCGGATTGCTGCGGATTGTGAGCCGGCGTTTGACGCAGCCTGTGCCGCTAGCGAGCGACAGGATCACCAACACGCCTAGCACCCACTGGCCCAGCACCCAGTGGTCTAGCACCCAGTGGTCTAGCACCCAGTGGCCTAGCGCCCACCGGCCCAGCGGCAAGGGCGCCGAGCATCGCTCGGAGACTTCCGCCAATCCACCCCCCACCCTTTGGAGGCAACCATCCGATTCGGGGCTGGTCCCGTTCCGGAAAGCGCGGCGTCGAGCGGATACGTTGGACATACGACACGGCC
>CAIXSC010000942.1 GCA_903921945.1 uncultured Planctomycetaceae bacterium | reverse complement strand
GGTGCCGGTTCGGTCCTAGGCGCTGCGGGAGCGGCCCCTGCCGGGTCAGCACCTGCGGGGTCAGCACCTGCGGGGTCAGCGCCGGCCGGGTCAGCGCCGGCCGGGGCGTCTTGGATGGCGGTTGGATAAGTGGGGGCGGCTGTCGCGGGCGGGTTCAGGGCTGGGCTGGCCCGATCGTTGTCGACGGCAGTCTTGGCTGGGTTGCTTGCCGGGTTGCTTGCCGGGTTACGCGCTGGTTTGCTGGCCGAGTTCGCGGTGGCGGTGCTCGTCGTGTCCCGGTTGTTGTTACTGATCCGATTTGGGCGTTCGGCAAGTGCCGGGCGGATGAGGTAGGGAGTGGCGCGTCGGGTGCGGAGTGCGCCCAGAACCGCGTAGACTCGGGCATTCAAGCCAGGATCGCCGCTTTCGAGCACACCGATCAGCGGCTCGATCGCCTGCGCCCCGAGCAGCACCAGCATCCGCTGGACGGCGGCGTGTTCGTCGCCACGACCGGGATCGGCCAGCACTTTGATCAGCGGTTCGACCGCGGCCGAACCGGCATCCTTCAAACCGGCCTCCGCGTCACGCCGAGTGATTGGGGATGGGTCCAGCAGTTTGCCGACGAGTGCCACGAGCCGATTGGCGTCGGTCGCTTGCTTGCGAACGGCGGCCAGGGCGGCCTCGGCGAGTTTCGTGCCTTCCGGTTGTAGCGGCTGGGCCGTTTTCAGACGGCGGAAGTAACCCGCCCCGTAGCGGGCGTGCAGCGCGAGCAGCACGTCGCTACTCGGCTTGGCGGCGATCAATTGCGTGAGGTAGCGTTTGGTTTCATCGAGTCGACCGAGGTCGAGCGTAACGCGGACGGCCCACGCGAGCTGTTCAGGGGTTGTGGGGTTGGCCTCGCGAACCGCGAGGATCGCGGGGTCTTTTTCGGCAGGGCCCGCATCTTTGGCGTTCGCGGCGGACTTGCCGCCCGCAGGCGCCGCTGGCGGTCCGTCGCCGAAGGCGTCGTCTTGGGCGCACGCGGACCGCGAGGGAGTTAAGGAAGTCGCCATCGCGAGCAACGCGAAAGCGGCGACAGCGGTGTGCGCCCAAGGGGCACCCCACCGGCCGGTCACAATGGTCGGGATCGACGTTATCGTCATGGTCCAAGTCGCTTTCTGGCGCAGCGCGGACTTCACAAGCTCCCCCAGTTATCGGGAGAGTGCGGAGTCCGTTGCGAGAAATTCAGGCGCCAGCCGGAGGGAAGGCAAGGCCGTCATGACCGGACCTCCCCGATTCGCTGCTTCCACCGTTCCACTTGACGGGCGACTTCCTGCGGTGCCGTCGAACCATAGCTCACAAAAGACTTGATCGCGTTATCCACGCCCAGCACGTCGTAAACGCGTTCGTCGATCTCCGGACAGAGTTCCTGAAAATCGGCCAGCGGCAAATCCGCCAACCGCACACCGCGGTCCATCGCTTTTCGCACCAGGGCGCCGACCGAGTGATGCGCGGAACGCT
The DNA here is from genome assembly GCA_903921945.1 of uncultured Planctomycetaceae bacterium. GTDB lineage: Bacteria > Planctomycetota > Planctomycetia > Pirellulales > Pirellulaceae > CAIXSC01. The sequence continues at coordinate 18,479 of CAIXSC010000942.1, read as the reverse complement.
GGGGCACGCCGCGTTTGATGAAAAATTCCATCAACGTGGTCGCGTCCAAAAAGCCGCGGTCGAGTCGCGCCTCGATCGACGGCCGGTTCAGCCGCGCGCCCATGACGAGCGCGGCCGCCAGTTCCAGGCACGCGTCCACGGTGTCGAACGAATCGAAAATGGCCGGTTTGTCCTCTTGCAGGTCGCGGTTGTACGCCAGCGGCAGGCCTTTCACGAGCACTAACAGCGTCTGCAGGTTGCCGATGACCCGGGCCGATTTGCCGCGAGTGAGTTCCAACACGTCCGGATTGATCTTCTGCGGCATGATCGACGAGCCGGTGCAGAAGTCGTGCGGCAGCTTGAGAAAGTCGAACTCGGTCGTCGACCACAGGATCCACTCTTCCGCCCACGTGCTGAGGTGGGTGGCGATGAGCGCCATCGTGAAGGCGAATTCCAGCACGAAGTCGCGATCGCTGGACACGTCGAGGCTGTTGGCCGCCACGCTATCGAACCCGAGCCGCGCGGCGACATCGTCGCGGTCGATCGGCAACGATGTTCCGGCTAAGGCGGCCGCGCCCAGGCTGCACACATTCGCCCGCTTGCGGCAGTCTGCGAGCCGCCCGCGGTCCCGCTCGAACTTTTCGCAGTAACACAGCCAATAGTGCGGCGCCAGGATCGGCTGGGCCCGCTGAAAATGGGTGTAGCCCGGGAGGATCGCGTCGCAGTCCAGGTCGCAACGATACAGGAACGCTCGCTGCAATTCGGCCAGCCGTTGGTCCAGCTGGTCGATCGAATCCCGAACCCAAAGCCGCAAGTCCGTGGCCACTTGGTCGTTACGGCTACGGCCCGTGTGCAGCTTGCGGCCGATGTCATCGAGTCGGCGGATGAGCGCCGTCTCGATATGCATGTGAATGTCTTCCAGCTCCGTCTTGTATTCGAACCGGCCCTGCTCGATGCGTTCCTGGATCTTCTCCAAAGCGGCCTGGATGAGCTGGCATTCGACTTGTTCCAGCAAGCCGACAGCCGCCAGCATCTGAGCGTGGGCGATCGAGGCGCGGATGTCCTGAGGGTAAAGGCGTTTATCGAAACTGACACTCTCGGTGAACAGTTCAACTCGTTTGTCCGGACCGGACGAAAACACGCCACTCCTGGAAGGACTAGTCACCGCTGCGTTTCCCCGTTGAGCCGCGCCGGGTCGCGTCGCGGACAGCCTCGCGTTTCCGTTTCAGCCCAGCCACCGAGCGGCCCGTACCGCCTAGCTGGCCAAGTCCAAACAATAGGCAGCCCCGGATAGCATGTCAATGAGCGGCGCTGCGGACTCGGTTCCTCGGTTCATCCGAGACCTGGCACGGCTCGGCCCATGCGGGTCGCGGGAAACGCTTGCGGCGGTCAATGAGGGCGGTGGCGAATGAAGACGGCAGCGAATGTAGACGGCGTTCGATAACGGAGGCCGGCGATGCCAGTTCGCGGTTAGCTCGTGTAACCGGCGGCGACGAAGGTTCCCTTGATCGGGGAGAGAAACGGGTTCATGGTCGCCAAGACGGTCATGGAGGAGCCGGCGCGGAGCACGACTCGCGGCGGGACGCCGGGGGCGGTGCCAGTGATCGGGTCGGCGCGGCCATCGCCGTCCAAATCCAACAAAGCGACCCGTACACCGCCGGTCACCGTCGTTTCGAAGGCCGTGAACTGGCTGAGCAGTTGACGATCCGTGCTTCGATAAATCCGCACGGTCGCGGCGCCGCCAGTTCCGGTGCCGATCATCACGTCCGACCGACCATCCCCGTCGACGTCGGCGGCCGCGACAAACAATCCGCCGCGATAGCTGGTGGCGGCGGCCGTAAAGGACCACAGATTGACGCCCGTGAGCGCATCGAACGCCTTGACTGTCGGAGCCAAGCCCCGCCCTGGCGCCGTGAGCACCTCGGCGCGACCGTTGCCGTCGACGTCAGCCGCCGCCACGCGAACGCCACCCGAGAAGCTTCCATAAGGCGCGATGGTTTGCATCAATGTGCCAGACGCGCCCGAGTAAACTCGAACTTGACCGCGTGTTCCCGAGTCTGTGCCAACGATGATGTCCGCTCGCCCGTCCCCATCCACATCGGCGGCCGCCACGAAAACCCCCACGCGGAGCGTTGATCGATCGAGTGCCAGGAATTGGCCGAGCGTCCCGGTGAGCGCTGTCCCGTCGCGCCCGTCGAAGACGCGCACCAGCGCCGCCATTCCCGGGCCCGGGGCGGTGATGATGTCGCTCACCCCGTCTCCGGTCACGTCGGCAACCGCCACCCGCACGCCACCTTTGAACGTGCTGGGGTATGGGGAGAGCGAAAACCGCTCGACGCGAGTTGTCGCGTCGAACACCCGGACACGCGTGGGTCCACCGCTGTCCGTGCCCACGGCGAAGATTCCCGACCGAACGGTTGGGGACACAACGGTCGTGGCCGTCGCGCTGTTGTCGAGCGGCGTTGACTCAAGCCCGGAACTGCTCGCGAGCGCGTTGAGCGTTAACGACCCCGCGACCCGCGGCGTCAACGTCAGCACCAGTGTTGCCGACGCGCCGGCCGCGAGTTCCCCCAAGGTCCAGCCGAGCACCCCGCTAGTCACGGCGGCCGTGCCTTGCGAAGGAACCGAACTGGCCACCGTCAACGTCGTGGGCCAACCGGGGAAATCGACTCGCGTCGCCGGAGCCGGGTTGGCCCCCGCATTCGCGATCGTCACAGTTAGAGCGAGGTTCGCCCCCAAAGCGATGCCGGTCAGCGAAGAAAACGACACCGACAAATCGACGGGGGTCGAGTTCTCGCCGGCCGCCGCGTAGGCGCCGAGTCGGCTGGAGGCCGCGCGCGACGCGCCCGTGAAATCATAGCCGACCGCCGTGCTCGTCCGCCCAGCGGGAACAGCCGGCGTCGTCGGCGCGTCGCTCCACGAAAAGCTGGGGATCGACACGCTGTCCGGCGGCACGAAACTGCTGGCCAATCGATAGTTGCCATTCAGGGCGTCCACAAAAACCGGCCGCACCGAATTGATGGTGTTATCGCGGGACACTTGGTCGGCGAGCGCGGCGTTGGAGATCCCGAGCGAATGGCTCACCGAGCCGTTCCAAATCAGATTGCCCGCGATTTGCAGGTTGACATCGGTGCGGGACGGCGACGGAATATTGGACCGCGAGCCGGGCGTCCGGGGCGCTCCGATCTCGAAGTGCTGCCATTGGCTCTCATGGCCGTCCGGATTGTAGATGACGTTGTTGTAGATAAAGACGTTGCGGTCCGGGATCGGCTCGTCGCCTCCCGTGGTCGAAGTGCCCCAGCCGCCTTGGGCGAGCCGCGCCGAGCACTGCGTGGTGTTGCCATCGCAGGTACGGCCGCCATGCACCACTTCGATCACATGGCTCCGCGCGCCGACATCGTACAGAGTGTTGTAAGCCATCAAAATGTTGTAGCCGCCGTTGACGCCGATGCCGGCCCCATCCACGTGATGCACCACATTGTTGACGAACTGGATGTCGTACGCTTCGTAATGCAGCCAAGGAGCGGACATGAACTCGAAGCCAGTCCCCTGTCCCGCCGTGAATCCGCCGGTGCCCGCGTCGTAGAATTCGTTGCCCGCGATGGTCAGATAGGCGGAGCCGCCTTTCGCGTACATCGCCCAGTCCACCGCGCGGTGGATCTTGCTGCCGACGACATGGCCATATTGAACCGCCACAAAGTCAACCGCGTTATCATACGCGCCGGAGATGTCGCAGTTCTCGATATACAGATGCTGGCTCTGGTTGGCCTTCAGCGTCTCTTGGGGACTGGCGTAGTTTTGAATGTCGCCCAAGCCGCGGATCGTCGTGTCCCGGATCAAGATGTACTCGCAGGCTTCCAGGTGCAACACGTCGCCGCCACCTGCCGAGAGATGCAGGCCGATCATGTACACGTATTGGCAGTCGAACATGTTGATGTTCGGGAGCAGCGCCGTGCCCGCCCCATCAGCCGCTTGCAGGATCACAGGAGCCGAGGCCGTGCCGTGCCGGCTCTCCCAGTAGTTGGGAACAATCGAATCAGAGTAGGTTCCCGCGACCAGATTGATGCGAAAGCCGGTCGTCAAAGTCGTGTTGATCGGAACGCGATTCCACGCTTCCGTCAGGGTCCGAAACGCCGCCGTTCGGCTGTTGCCGGCGTTCGCGTCATTGCCTCGGACCGGATCGACCCACAGATCGGTGACCGTCGGCGAACCGATGTCGTACGACGGCAGTGAATCGCCCGCGAGATTGACACGCTCCGACAACGTCTCTAAGCGGGGCCGAAACCGACGAAACGTCGCCCGCTTTTTTCCCCGTGAAGTGAAGAACCGCAACCAGCCCAACGCGGATAGCGACGGCATGGGACACCCTGATGAGACGAGATTCACGACGACGCGAGTGCGACGCTCCAGGAAACTGCGCTCATGCTATCCGGAGTGTCAACCTAAAAAAAGCCTGATAACCCGCGCCCGGGACGCTTTCTTCCAATCACCGAGTCGCAACGTGGCTGGGGCGTCCAGCCCCAGCCAATCCCGCGTACTGGCAGGCTGGGGCTGGAAGCCTGTCCGACCACCTCTCCTCCATGACCGGCGCGGCATACTCGAAACTCGCGAGATTCGTGTCCCCTTGGGTTCCTCTCGGGAATCTGTCTTTTTTTGGCCACCCGTTAGCCACCGCTGGGCTGGCTGTCGCCGCGAATCTCAGCCGTTTGGATCGAGTATTTTTCGACGAGACGGTAGAGTTTGCGGCGGTCAATGCCGAGGGCTTTCGCGGCGCGGGTCTTGTTGCCGCTCATTCGTCGCAACACTTCGACGACCTTGCCGCGTTCGATCGACGCCAGATCGTCGCCGAGCGGCGGTTCAGGGGCGGGCGCGGGCTTGCCTTCGCGCGATTGAACTTCACGCGGCAAATCCTGCCGTCGAATGAACTGGTCGTCCGCCATGATCTTGGCCCGCTCCAAGGCGTTGATCAGTTGGCGGACATTGCCCGGCCAGTGGTAACGTTCCAACGTCGTCAGCGCGTCGTCCTCAATCTCCCAATCCGCGCCGAGAAAATGATCGATCAAGAGAGGGATGTCGCCGCCCCGTTCGCGCAGCGGCGGCAGCTCCAGCGACATCACGTTGATCCGATAAAACAGGTCCTCGCGAAACCGGCCAGCAGCCACCTCGGCCGAAAGATTGCGGTTGGTCGCGGCCAGCAACCGGACATTCACACGGCGTTCCTTGATCGAGCCGATGCGGCGGAGCGAGCCGTCTTCGAGCACTCGCAGGAGCTTGGCCTGCAGGGAGCCTGGCATCTCGCCGATTTCGTCGATGAACAGCGTGCCGCCATCGGCCACTTCAAACAGTCCAGGCTTGGAACTGACCGCGCCGGTGAACGCCCCCTTCTCGTGTCCGAACAGTTCGCTTTCGAGCAGCGTTTCCGGCAAGGCGGCGCAGTTGATGATGACCATCGGCTTATCATGCCGGGGGCTGCGTCGATGCAGGGCGCGGGCGACGAGCTCTTTGCCGGTGCCGCTTTCGCCCTGGATGAGGATCGCGCGCTCGCTCGGCCCAGCCCGTTCGATCAACCGGTACACCTCCTGCATCGCAGTCGACTCGCCGATCAACTCGGGACCGGATTGGCTGCGGGCGAGCAGTTGCCGAAGCTGTTGGTTTTCCTTCGCTAGTCGGTGGTGGTCGCGGGCCTTCTCCACAAGCAGTTCGAGATCGCGGAGCGGGAATGGTTTGGTGAGGTAGTCGTAGGCCCCCGCTTTCATCGCCGCCACCGCCGTTTCAACGGTCGCCTGGCCGGTGAGCATGATCACTTCACATTCGGAACGCTGGGCTTTGAGCGTTTCGAGGAGAGCGAGTCCGGACATGCCGGGCATCATCATGTCGAACAAGGCGACATCGAACTCGCGGCGCTGCAGCGCATCCAGAGCCTGTTCGCCACTGCCCGCTTGCTCGACATGGTAGCCGCGCTGGGCGAAGCGGCGGACGAGCAGCCCGCGGAACTCGCTGTCGTCGTCCACAATCAGCAAGGATAAAGCTGTCGCGGTGCTCATGGTTGCGCCTCCTGTATCGTTCCCGTTCCGCGGTCGCTCGTCGAGTCAAACCGCATGGCATCGGCCGCGTGACGCTGGCCTCGCAGCGCCGATCTTGTGGCACTTGATCTCATGGCACTTGGTCTTGTGGCTTCGATCGCCGAGCCCCGGCCAACTGGCTTTGGGAGCGATTCGTGTTCCGAAACGCGCGCTCCCGGGAGCGCCGCGGCGTGCGGGTTCGCACAATTCGCGGCGGCAGCCGTTCCGCCGTCCGCCACTCCCGCGATGGTGGGAATGCGGCGGCAAGGCTGTATTACGGAAGTCTAACGACTTTTTCGGTTTTCGGTCAGGGTTGTCCAGCGCCCACGGGAGAGGTGTCGGGAAATCCCCGGCAACCACTTTGGCCCAGCAATTGCGGTAACGCTGTCGATGGATCTCGGGTTGGCTACATGGAACGGACCGACGGGGCTGATTACATAAGGGGAAGTCAATGGATGCCGCTCGGGAAAGCCTGCGGACGCTCCTTGTTCGCGACGTCATGTCGACCGATGTCGTGAAGACGGTCGCTCGGCAGCGGATGTCGGAGGTCGCGCGGCTGCTGGTGCGTCACGAGCTTTCCACATTGCCAGTGGTGGACGAACACGGCGTCTGCGTGGGAATGCTGAGCGCTGTCGATTTTCTCAAGCGGGACGCGGCGCTGGTCAATGGCGGTTCGGCGCCGCACCAGTCGCCTCCCGAGTGGAAACCGGACGACGTGGCCGCCACGCACATGACGCCCGCCATTCAAGCGATCGATGAACAGTCGTCGGTGGCGGAGGCCGCGCGTGTCATGGCAGCTCAACATGTGCATCACCTGCCCGTGATTGACCGCCATGGGCGGCCACGGGGAATCATCAGCACCATGGATATCCTCAAAGCGTTGGGCCGTTCGTCGGCGGTCGCGGAGTAACGCGAAGACCGAAGTCGGTGCGACAGCGCGGGAGGTGGCGAATGTCCGCGATTGCCTATGCCAGTCAATGTGAGCCTGTCGACGAGCCCGCGGCTCGCTTGGAGTTCCTTCGATCGGCGGCGGCGTGGCCGGGCGAGCCGTCGCTGCCGCAATGCATCGAAACGCATATTTCGTGGGTGTTCCTCGGCGAACGCCACGCCTACAAGCTGAAAAAGCCGGTCGCCTTCGGGTTCGTCGATTTCAGCACGCGGGAGCGTCGCCACGCGGCGTGCGAGCAGGAAGTGCGTTTGAACCGGCGGCTGGCGCCGCAAGTCTATTTGGGCCTGGTGCCGATCACGTTCGACGCCCGGGGCCAGCGGCGCCTTGGCGGCGACGGCCCCGTGGACGATTGGCTGGTCCGCATGCGGCGACTGCCCGCCCACCGGGCGCTCGACCGCTTGCTCCAGGCGGGAATGCTCGCGGACCGCGACATCGAGGCGCTTACGAGCCTGTTGGCCGGTTTTTACGCTTCGCTGCCACCGTTGCCGATCAAGGCGGCCGAGTACCACGATTCGATCGCTCGGCACGTGCGCGACAACCTCGAGGCGTTGCGTCGCGCGATCCCGCGGTTGCCAGCGGACTTGGTCGAGCGGACCCAGGCAACGCAGCTCAGGCTGCTGGGGTTGTATCCCGAATGGTGGGAGCATCGCGTGTGCGACGGCCGTATCGTCGAGGGTCATGGCGATTTGCGGCCCGAACACATTTACTTCGCGCCGCGCCCCGTGGTGATCGACTCGCTCGAGTTTAGCGCGGAACTGCGATCGGTCGACGTCGCGGATGAACTGAGTTTCTTAGCGGCCGAATGCGATTGTCTGTTCGGATCTGACGCCGGATACCGGGTTCGCGACCGCTACTGCGCGTTGGCGCACGACGTGCCTCCACCGGGCTTGCTGGCGTTTTACGAGGTGTATCGTGCGAGCGTTCGGGCCAAAGTCGCGGTCCTCCGCGCGGCGCAGCAGCCGCCCGCCGCCGCCGAGGAATCATGGCGGTTGGCCGAACGTTACCTGCGCTGGTGCGATCGGCGGATACCGGCCGTCGCGCCGCCCAGCGTGATTGCCGTCTGCGGCCTCTCGGGAACCGGCAAGTCGTATGTCGCCAAACAGCTGGCGGAGCGGCTCGCGGCTGTCTGGCTTTCCACCGATTCGATTCGTTTGAGTCTGCGCGCCGAGCGAAATAACTTGGACACGCCGCGATCGACGCCTGGACTTTTGGAACGGAGCGAGTCGCCAGTTCAGGAGAGGGTGAATCGTCCGGGCGAGATCCCAGCGGGCTTTGGCGCGGGCGATTATTCGGCGGCGCGCCGAAGCGAAGTCTACGCGGAACTTGCGCGGCGGCTCCCGACCGCTTTGCGTGAACGGGGGCTTGTGATCGTCGACGGCACCTACGGGCGGCGTGATCAGCGGGCGGGGTTGCAAGCCGCCGCGGCCGCGGCCGGCGCGTCGCTGCTGTTCCTGCATTGCCACTGCCCGTTGGAGCTAGCGGGCACGCGGGTGCGCGAACGCGCGCTGCGCGAACCCAGTGACTCGGAAATCCTACCGTCGATGCTGACGCGGCAGGCGGCCGAGTCGGAAGCGTTTCGCGATCAAGAACGAGTGGTGGAACTCGATACCTCGGAAGCGCCCGGCTTCGTGGTTCGGCAGGCGCTCGAAGTGGTGCGAAAAAGCGGTTTGGTCGAATGAACTGGCTAGCGGTGGCCGGCGTATTCAAGGGTGGAGACTAATGAGTTTCGGGCGTGTCGCGACCGCGGGAAAGACTCGCGTGAGCGTCCGCGGCGGAGACGCGGCCTGAGCCATCTGGAAGGAGCATCGCCATGTTCCGCAACATGATGCCTTGGACGGAAAGGCTGCCCGGGTTGTTCAAACTTGAACGTGAAATGCCGGGACTCTTTGAACGGATGTTCGCGATGGAGGAATGGCCGTTTGGCGGCGAGGGGTTCGCACCCCGCACCAACGTGGCGGAAACGCCTGAGAAGTTGGAAGTGACCGTTGAGCTGCCGGGAATGAAGCCGGAAGAATTCCATGTCGAGCTTCACAACCGCGAACTGTGGATCACAGGCGAGAAGAAAGAGGAGAAGGAAGAAAAAGGAAAAACCTACCTGCGGGTGGAACGCCGTCATGGCGAGTTCAAACGCGTCGTCGCTCTGCCGGAAAACGTCAACCTCGAAAAGGTCGTGGCGGAGTACAAAGAAGGCGTGTTGAGGGTCGCTATCCCCAAGACCGAGCCCACCAAAGCGAAAGCGGTCGAAGTGGTCGCCGCCTAGCCAAACGCGGGTTCCCCAGCGAGCTGTCCGCAGCCGGGATGCCGCAGTGAAGGTGGCCCAGTGAAGGTGCTGGCGTGTTAGCAGCGTGCAGCTTGCAGCAAGCAGCGTGCAGCAAGCAGCGTGCAGAAAGCAGAACGGAGCGGGCAGCATGAAGCCGGCTCAAAGAAGCAGGCAGCACGAAGCAGGTAGCACGGGGCGGGCCCGAGGAAAGCCAGCCGAGCCATTGGTAGACGCTCGGCTGGCTTGCGGTGTAATCTGAGGCGATGTCGCGAACACTCGTCAATTTTTTGCTCGATGCGGCGTTGCTCGTCGCCTTTGTTCTGCTCGTATGGAGCTCGGTGGTTGTGCGGTTTGTCTTCCCGCCGGGACCGAGCGCCACAGGCTGGAAGCTTTGGGGATACGACTTCGACCAGTGGGCCGGCCTTCAATTTGGCCTAGTCGCCACGCTGCTCGCTGGAGTTGTCGTTCACGTCATGCTGCATTGGTCATGGGTATGCGGCGTGCTCGCCAGCCATCTGTCGCGTGATCGCAAACGCCGCGTCGACGAGGGGCTTCAGACGATCTACGGCGTTGGCCTGCTCATCGCTGTTCTGGCGACCATCGGTGTTGGTGTCGGCGCCGCCGTGCTGACGATTCGCCCGCCACACTAATCCAGCTCCCGCAGTTGGACGGGCGGCTCGGGGCGATGCGTTCTTGTACGACGGACATCTTGTCCGTCGACACTCCGAGCGTTGACCATAGAACGCAGGTCGAGCAACCCCAGTTCGCGCGACCACGAAGGACACGAAGAGCACGAAGATGAAAGACGGCAGCCAACGCTTCGTTATGAGATACCTTCGTGCTCTTCGTGCTCTTCGTGGTCCTCTGACTGCCGCGACCTGCGTCCGCCCGGTGACTTCGGTTGTTGAGCGTGGCTCGGCCGGTTGGGAGCGCGTTCGACAGGATCGCGACGGACAAGATGTCCGTCGTACAAAGTGGGTGCCGGTTTTGAACGGGCGGCTCGGGGCAATGCGTCCTTGTACGACGGACATCTTGTCCGTCGAGGATTGAGCAGACGCTCTTGAGGGGGGGCTGGGCGTGGAGTGGCTACCGCTTGTAGTTCATCCGGGCCAAGACAGGCTACAACCCCGGCCTGCGACGGCAACTTGACGATGGTCGCCAGAACGCCGCCTGGTCTCTCAAAGCAATGCACTGCAAGCAGTTGCAACGATCCGACTCGCGCGGCTGGTCACAGGCGGCACCTGCGGATGTCGTGTTACCCAAGCGGTAGCCACCCATGGTTACAACCCGCAAAACCGTTCCCCAAACACCGCCGACTTTGAAAGGCCATGTTTTTCGTAAAGTTTGTCCGGTTTTCCTTGACTGGGGGTTTGGGAAACATAGATTGTCAGTGGGCAAGGTCGCTGCGTCAATGCATCGAGAAAGGATGATCTGTCATGCTGGTACTTTCGCGGAAGAAGAACGAGAGCATCGTCATCAACAACGAGATCACAGTCGTCGTCGTCGAGATTCGCGGCGACAAAGTGCGATTGGGCATCGAAGCACCTAAGGAGGTGCCGGTCCATCGCCGCGAAGTGTTCGATGCGATCAAACGCAATGGCGACAACGGCACGCATGCTCCGCCCGCGGATGACGATGGCAACGATTGCGTGAAGTCCTAGCAAGGCAACGGTTTGCCTCCGGTTCGCTGGCGATCCGTCGGTGGTTGTCCCCGGTGGCGGCCCAGTCTGTGAGCGGCGATTCCTGGGTGCCGTGGACGGCGGCCCTTGACGCCAACGGGTCAGGCGTCTTTAATCTCGTAAGAACACCTGCGGTGTCGTCGAGCGGCGATTTTGGAGTGAACCGAAATCCGGTTTCGCGGTCCTCAGGGGTGAAGCGGCTATCAAGCCGCGGCAAGATACGAGTTGGCCCTGTCGTCTAGAGGCCTAGGACACCGCCCTTTCACGGCGGCGACCGGGGTTCGAATCCCCGCAGGGTCACTTTCTTTCCAGTGGCGGGCACTTGCCCGCCATTTTCTTTTGGGGACTTGCGAGGTTTACCGTGGCGGCATCTTACGACGCGGTTTTAGTGGTGTCCTTTGGCGGTCCCGAGGGGCCTGACGATGTCATGCCGTTCCTCGAAAATGTGCTCCGCGGGCGGCCGGTGCCGCGCGAACGGATGCTGGAAGTGGCCGAGCATTACCAGCACTTCGGTGGCATTAGCCCGATCAATGTGCAAAACCGAGCGTTGATTGCCGCCCTGGAGCAAGAGCTCGCGGCCCACGGTCCGCACCTTCCGATCTACTTTGGAAATCGCAACTGGCATCCGCTCTTGCCGGACACCCTCCGCAAGATGCGGGATGACGGCGTGCGGCGGGCGATCGCGTTCTTCACCTCGGCCTTCAGTTCCTACTCGGGTTGCCGTCAGTACCGCGAGAACATCGCGGCGGCTCGGGAGCAAGTCGGGCCGGACGCGCCCGAGGTCGACAAGTTGCGAGTGTTCTTCAATCATCCGGGTTACGTGGAGCCGATGGCCGGTTTGTTGGGGGGATGCTTGGCCCGGATCCCCGAGGAACGTCGAGCGGCCGCCGAAGTGTTGTTTACCGCTCATAGCATTCCGATGGCGATGGCCGCGAATTGCCGCTACGAACTGCAGCTTCGCGAGTCCTGCCGCCTTGTCGCCGCGGGCGCCGGGGCCGGCTCATGGAAACTGGTGTTCCAAAGCCGCAGCGGTCCCCCGCAACAACCGTGGCTCGAACCGGATGTCGGCGACGCGATCCGCGAGGCGCGTGGGCGCGGCGTCTCCGATGTCGTGGTCGCGCCGATCGGCTTCATTTCGGATCACATGGAAGTCATGTTCGATTTGGATGTCGAAGCTCACGACATCAGCCACGAGTTGGGAATGAACATGATCCGTTGCCCCACGGTCGGCACGCACCCGCGCTTCGTGCAGATGATCCGCGAACTGATTGTCGAACGAATGAGCGACGAGCCGGTTCGACTGTGCCTCGGAGAGCTCGGCCCAAGCCACGACGTCTGCCCCATCGACTGCTGCAAGTACGAACCGCAACGGCCACCCATGCGACCTGCGGCATCGTGAGTTGCTGGTTGCTGGTTGCTGGTTTTCGATTCCGTTTCGATGCGAGTTGGCTCGGGTTTTTCGTGAGCCTCGATGATTGTTTCGTGGCTGCGGGGCAGCCGTGAGTTCGGTGCGCTCGTGAACGGTTTCGCAATCGCTGACGACGCGATAACATCGCAAGACATGCGGACGACACTTGCCCGTTACCCGTCGGACCGTCGGTGGTATGCTGGGGCCTGTCGATGTCTGTCCGCGACGTTTGGCTGAGACGAGGCTCGTTCTCCAGCCAATCTGCACTCGCCATCATGGGAGGGTTTTGCCTTGGTAAGCGACGCGGAGATCGCTCGGGCGGTCGAGGTGTTGCGCCGCGGCGGGCTGATTGGATTGCCAACGGAAACGGTTTACGGTTTAGCCGCGGACGCCTCGAATGCCGCGGCGGTCGCAAAAATCTTCGCGGCGAAAGGCCGGCCGGCGGACCATCCGCTGATCGTGCATCTGGCTGATGCGGCCGCCGTGAAAGACTGGGCACAATCGATTCCGGGCTACGCTTGGCGGCTCGCGGAATCCTTCTGGCCGGGACCGATGACGCTGATTCTGCCCCGTCGGGCCGAGGTGCTGGACGTCGTCACCGGGGGACTTGAAACCGTAGGCTTGCGAGTTCCGAGCCATCCCGTCGCGTTGCGGTTGCTGAAAGCCTTTCAAGGCGGTCTGGCTGCGCCTTCGGCGAATCGATTCGGGCGAGTCAGTCCGACGACGGCGGAGGACGTCGTGCGGGAGCTGGGGGCGAGTGTCGATATGGTGCTTGACGGCGGTCCATGCCAGATCGGCGTCGAGTCGACCATCGTGGACGCGACCGGCGAAGTGCCATGCATCCTTCGGCCAGGCGGAGTTACCGTGGAGGCGATCGCCGCGCGATTGGGCGTAACGCCAACCCGGCCGCGCAGCGATTCACCGCGGGCACCAGGGCGGATGGCGAGCCATTACGCGCCCGAGACCCGTGTGGAACTCGCGATTTCCGGAACGCTGGCCTCCCGCGCTATCGCCGCTTTGTCGGATGGGCTCCGTGTGGCGGTCCTTGTCGACAAGCTGCCTGCCGAACTTCACCCCGAGCGTTTGGGACGGCTGACGGACCGCTTAGTTCACATTCCGCTGCCTCGCGATATGGAAGAGGCGGCGCGGCGGCTTTATGCTGGATTGCGTTCGATCGATCGCGAAGCTTGCGACCTGGCGTTGGTGGAACTTCCCGACGAGTCGGGAATGGGCGCGGCGCTCGCCGACCGATTGCGGAAAGCGGCCGGTCAAGGTGATAGGATGCAGTAACCGCGGTCTTCTCGCAAAGAACGCATCCGCTTCGCTTAGTCACCCAACAACCATAGAACTCGCCATGGCGATTCACCCTCTGGATGTTACCCCGGAGAACGAAGCGGAGGCGGCCGCCGAACGCGCGGAACAGCGGCGTTCCCAGTCCATGGGAGTCTTTGTGTGGATTGCTTGGTTGGTCGGTGCCGTAGGAGTCGTGCTTGGCTTCCTTGGCGCTGTGTTGCTCTCTCAAGGCGCTGGCCCCAATGAAGAATTGGGTAACGTGCTGCACAACCTGGCCAAGCTGAGCTTGTTGCTGAGCTTTTTACTCTTGTTCATCGGATACCGCATGAGGTTCCATCCGTCGCGGGAAGTGATCGAAGCAACCCTCCTCGATACCGATGACGCTGGCCATGTACGAATGAACGATCGAAGCCGGCTGTCGGGCCAGTCACATGGCCAGTCACACGACCAGTTGCCGATGTCCCGTCCAATGTGGACCGGGCCGACTCGCGGCCAGTCCACGGCGGACTCGGTGCGCGCTCTGCTCGATTCCTTCCCTCAAACGGTCCCCGACCACTCGTTCGCGAACGCCCCGCGGCCGGCCCACACGAACGCGTCGCGCACGGCCGCAGACCAAGTCGGGGCCGCCAGATTCCCCGAGCTTCGCATGACGTTGTCGCGCAGCGATTTTCAACCATCTCCGCCAACAACCACGCCAACCACTGCCTCGGCTACTGAGCCGGCCCCTGCGCCAGCTACTCCAGCCGATTCGTTGTCAGCCACTCCCACATCCAGCCCGACTCGCAAGGAAATGGGGCCATGAACGAGGTTGCAGCTCCAGGTCGCTTGCCGGCGTCGCATTTGGCAGCTCGGTGGTCGATCATCGTCGTGTTGATGTGTTTTGTCGGCAATTGGTTGATGAATCGACTCTCGGGTGCGATGGGATGGACGGGCGAGAACTGGCTCAGTTGGTCGGTGAGTGTGTTCACAAGCGGTTTGCTGGCGCTGGGTGTGTTGCTAGGGATGGTGGGAATGGTGGGCGGGTATCGGCGGAAGGCGAGTGACACTGTGGGTGTCGCGGCAATCGGGCTGACACTCAATGTGGGTGTCATTCTGCTCACCGTATGGGCTTTGAAGCTGTTGAGCGACTTTCAACGTTGAGTGGCCACGCCTATCGGGTGGCGCGGGCGGGCGGCGTTTGACCGGCCGGTTTTGCGTCTTTCTTCGATTCCAGTTTCTTGAGTACCGCATCGCAAGTTCGAATGCGGCTGTCCAGGTCGCGGGCTCGGTCCGGTGGAAGTTGGCCAGCCTCGGAAAGCAGGTCGCGGGCGCGGAGGTACGAGACGCGAATCGGCGCGACCAGATCGACGCGGGCCTCGGCGTCGCCATGGATCATCTGTAGCGCGTTTCCACGCAGCAAATAGAGATGTCCCAGCACCACTTGCACGGCGGCTTCGGATGGTTGCGCGGCGCCGTCGGGGTCCATACGTAGGATCAACGGGTCGACGACACTTAGCGACTCGCGCCATTCGGCCGGAGTCACCGCGAGTTCGAGTGTGGTTTGAGCCGCCTGCAGCAGGAGTTGCCGCGCTGCTTCATCGCGCGGATCGCGGCGCCAGATCGCGTCCCGCAAAGTCAGGGACTCGACCGAGTTCCGCCAAGCCAGACTCTTGCGGCCCGCCGCCGCATGCGCCTTCCCCAGTTCCTCGCGAATGATCGCTTGGTCGTCGAGCGCCGCCAGCGGTTCACGATCGAGCGGCAATGCGGAGAGGGCGACAGTCGCGTTGACAAGCAGGTCGAGCGCCCGCGACGGTTCGCCGCTGGCTTGGTATACGATCGCTAGCGTGTCGCGCACTTCGCGGCACAATCGCCGTGGTTCGCGCCAATCGGGGCATTCGCCGACCAGGCCGAGGGCGTCATCCAGCGTGGTCTCGAGCGTCGCGCGGCTCGCGGCCATCTCCCCGGCCGCCTTGAGGAACAAGCCCAACGTGAACGTGTCTCCGAGATGCAACCAACGGCGGCGGCGAGTCGCGGCGCGGTTCCGCAATTCGACTCGAGCAGCCACCGCCTCGCGTTGCAAACCCACTGCCACTTCGTATTCGCCCGCGAGAAACTCGGCGCGGGCCAGCCGGCCAAACACCTCGCAACGATCCTCCAGCCACTCGTCGAAGAACAGTTGCTCGGCGCCGACCGTGGCGTCGCCGTCCTTGATTGGAACGCGGCGAGTTTCGCCGGCGGTAGGCAGCCAAGTAGCGGACCACGATCCGCGATGGGCCGTGATCGGCTGGAGTGGCGTTCGCGCGGCGGCTTCGCGGATCGTCTCGGGCGGGCTGGCGACCGCCGCGCGGTAGTGGCGTTTGGCGGTCTCGTTGCCTGGCGATCCGCGCGACTCCGCGACGAGCCCTTGGGCCACGGCGTATCGAGTCCAGGCGTGACCGACCCACGGGGCGCCGCGATGGTGCGCGAGCGTCGATTCCAAATGTGCCGACCAAGCCTCCAGGCAGGCTGTCAGCTCGACGCCTCCGCGCGATTCAAGGATCGTATGGAACTGCCCATGGTACGCGGCTTCGAGCAATCGGTCGCGTTCTTCCCGAGTGGTATGCGACGCGGCGACTGGAGCGAGCCGGCCGATGATCGCCGTGTAAAGTTTCGCGGCGTCGGCCGGTTGGCGGTATTCGCGCCAGCGCAATCGGGCGAGCTCCAACCGTCCTCGTTCAGCCGCCAACACGCCGTGGGGGCGCTGATCGGCGGCCTCCACTTGGCGTTGCAGTTCGGTTTCGACTTGGGTGAGAAACGCTCGACGCGCGTTCGCGAGCTCGCCCGATGCGTCCCCTGTTTCCGCCATCGCGTTCAACCATGCATGGTGCGATTCGACCGTGGCGACGATTCGCGCGTCTTCAATCGCTTCCCGCAGTTCCGATCGCTCGCGTTCGAAAGCCGACTCGGCGCTCCGCCGTGTCCCAACGCTCCACGTCCAGCCGACAGCGCAGACGGTGGCGCACACGGCGGCGCCGACCGTGGCGAGCATGCCGGCGGCGAGCGGCCCGACGAAGCGTCTTGGATGGCGGCGTGCTTGACCGGCTGATTTGCGGATCGCCGCGCGGACGCGTCCCGCGATCACGCGTGCCATGTTGCCCTTCGAGCGATCCGGGGCGCTCATCATCGCTCTCCGGAGTCGCGTTGGCTGTCGCCGCTGGCGTCCGAAGTCGGTTCCGCCTCGCTTGTTCGTTCCCAGATTTCGTCCCGGTGGGGAAACTCGTTCTTCTCGTCGGCGGCGAATTCGGTTTGCGACACGAGTCGCCAGTTGTCGAGCGGCGGCAAGTCAAACCGCGTATCGCCGTCGACAGCGGCCAAGACGCGTGTCAGGTAAAGTCGCCGCGCCCGCGGCAAAAACAACGCGTAAATTTCGGCGCCGCCGATGACGAACGGTTCGGCGTCCCCGGCTGCGCGGGCGATCGCCAAGGCGTCGTCCGCCGAGCGAGCGGCAAGCACGCCGGCCGGCAGGGGCCGCTCGACGTGCCGCGTGAGCACAATCGATGTGCGGCCGGGTAGCGGCTTCCCGAGCGAGTCGAACGTGCGGCGGCCCATGATAAGGCAGTGGCCCATCGTCCGTTCCTTGAACCGTTTCAAGTCGGCCGACAGCCGCCATGGAAGCCGGCCGTCCCGGCCAATGACGCCGTTCTCCGCGATTGCCAGGATGAACGAAAGCCCCATCGAGAGTGTGCCTCGGTGTTAGACGGCGACCGGCGCCGGAATGTGCGGATGGGGATCGTAACCTTCCAAGGCGAAATCTTCGTAGCGAAAGGCGAACAGCGATTCGACCGATGGATTGATCCGCATGCGCGGCAAAGGCCGGCAGTCGCGTTCAAGCTGCAGCCGGGCTTGGTCCAGATGGTTGCGGTACAGATGGACGTCGCCGAACGTATGAATGAATTCGCCCGGCGCCAATCCGGTCGTTTGAGCCACCATCATCGTGAGCAAAGCGTAGGACGCGATGTTGAACGGCACGCCTAGGAAGAGGTCGGCGCTGCGTTGATAGAGCTGGCAGGAGAGCCGGCCTTCCGCCACATAAAACTGGAACAGCAGATGGCAGGGAGGCAATCGCATCCGCGGCACGTCGGCGACGTTCCAGGCGCTGACAATCAGCCGCCGCGAGTCGGGAGTGCGGCGAATTTGTTCAAGCACCTCCGCGATCTGATCGATATGGCCGCCGTCCGGGGTTGGCCACGATCGCCATTGATAGCCGTAGACCGGCCCGAGCTCGCCGCGTTCGTCAGCCCACTCGTCCCAGATCTTGACGCCGTTCTCTTTGAGGTAGCGGACGTTGGTCGAACCCTGCAAAAACCACAGCAACTCGTGGATGATCGACCGCAGGTGCAGCTTCTTCGTCGTGAGCAGCGGAAAGCCGTCGTTCAGATCGAACCGCATCTGATGACCGAACACGCTTAGAGTGCCCGTGCCGGTTCGATCGGATTTGACAGCTCCGCGTTCGAGCACAAGCCGCATAAGGTCGTGGTACTGCCGCATCGGTCGCATCCATTCCGCGTCGGGGCTAGTAGGCCGCTTCGAGGATCGCCAGCAGGTCGTCGCGAGTCGGCTTGCGGGGCGACATCAGCATGAGCCGCTTGATGTTGAACGCGGCGTCCGCGAACCCGGGGAGCTGCGCGGGCTGGCCGCCCAGGTCGCGAATGCGTCCGGGGACGCCGATCGCCTGCCGCAACCGATCGACGGCCGCGATCGCTCGCTCGGCCGCCGCCGTTTCGTCGAGCCCCCGCGTGTCCTCGCCGAGCAAACTGGCGATGCGGGCCAGTTCCGGGGTGCGAACCGGCAGCAGGTACCGCATCACATGCGGCAACAGCAGTCCGTTGCC
>CAIXSC010000941.1 GCA_903921945.1 uncultured Planctomycetaceae bacterium | reverse complement strand
GGCCTATCGGCTGGCTGCGATCTTTCTTCATACGACGGACATCTTGTCCGTCGCCGCTGGAGCCGGAGCCCTTGGAGACCGAATTCCGCCGAACGTGACGCGGCCGATCGCCGGCCGGCTGACAACGCATTCGACATGCTCGCGACGGACAAGATGTCCGTCGTACAAAGCAGGATGCCACTTACGCAGAGCGATCAGTGCCTGGCACTGATTGGTTCTTCTTCCTTGTACGACGGACATCTTGTCCGTCGACCGTGGGCCGTCGCCGATCGAGCTCATTCGATTCGGGCCGGAAGTCGGTTTGGCGCCACGCGGCCAGTCGCGACGCATTCGACATGCTCGCGACGGACAAGATGTCCGTCGTACATAACAGGATGCCACTTTCGAATGGGCCGATCGAGGCCGATTTTCCTTTTGTACGACGGACACCTTGTCCGTCGCGGAAGCCTCACTCGCGTAGATGGAACGCTCACCTAGCTCGAAGACAGAATCTCCCTCTCCTGTTCACGTGCCTTTCCGCGAACCTGTGGCTCCGTGAGATACTCTGTCCGGGAGCGAACGCTCCGTGGTCCCGATTGCGTGGCCGGCACTGTCGACGGCCGGCGCGTCCGCGGGAACCGACGCCGGGAGCGGGACGAACTGTGGACAGCGAGTTACCGGTTGGCGGGGATACTTGGGAAAGCGCGAGTCGACCAGCGCGACTTCGCACAGGAAGAACAACGAGCCTTTGCCAGACACGATTCGACGGCACTTTTCGCACTGCGGGCAAAGATCGGGGAGCATCGGTCGCGAGCACCTGCGAGGAGAAGGAAGCGTTCCATCGCTGCTATGGACAAGCAGGGGGACGGGATAAGATAGCAGTCGCGGCAAGGGGCTCAGTTGGGCCGGGAGCGGTCGACGATGCGTTTTCGGTTGGTGACGTACAACATCCACAAGGGGATCGGCGGCCTCGACCGACGGTATCGGCCCGAGCGGATCGTGGAAACGCTGGCCGCGCAAGAGCCGGATGTCGTGTTCCTGCAAGAGGTGGACGACGGCGTCCCCCGCTCGCGACGCCATCGCCAAGTCGATTGGCTCGGCGACGCGTTAGCCATGCCCCACCGAGCGTTCCAAGGCAACGTGACGCTCCGCGAAGGCGTCTACGGAAACGCGATTTTAAGTCGTTTTCCGCTCCACGACCTGCGGGATGTCGAATTGACCATTCCGCTGAAAAAACGCCGGCGCGCTTTGGTCGCGCATTGCCGACTCGAAGTGGGGTCGCACTCCAGGTCGCTCGTGTTGGCGAATTGCCACTTGGGATTGGCCGAATTCGAGCGGCGTATCCAACTGCGTCGGTTGCTCGACTGCGATCCAATTCGCAAGCTTCGGAACGACACAGCGGTCGTCGCGGGCGGCGATATGAATGACGTCTGGGGCGGACTTGGCAAGGCGACGTTGGAATTGGCCGGTTTTCGTTCCGCCACAGGTCCGGTAAAAACGTTTCCGGCCTTCTTGCCGTTGAGGCCGCTGGATCGCATCTACTACCGAGGCGGTTTACGGGTAAGCCACGCGCACGCTTCGCGCAGCGGGCTCGCCCGAGTGGCCTCCGACCATTTGCCACTGGTCGCGGACTTCGAGTGGCATGAGCCATAAAAACATCCTGTGAAGGCCTCAACCGCAGTCCCTCATGCCTGGGAGCACTGAATGCCTACGATTCGCCCGCCATACTGTCTTTGGATCGTTCGGCGCCTGCGCCACGATTTGCGGAACCGCGGAGCCGACCTTATGCCACACGTTGGCTCGCGATCGCTCGGAAGAACTTCGTTTCCCGGCAGACTGACAACGCTCGTCGCGCGGATCGCGATCGCTGTGCTCATAGCGAGTGGCAGCGCGGGGAACGGAACGGGACGATGGACTTGCGCGGCCGACGAGACAAACCGAACCGGCAATGCTCAAACGGCGAAAGGATCTGCCACCGCTGCCACCGCTCAAGCGTCGGCGACCGCTCAAGCGTCGGCAATCGCTCAAGCGTCGGCCACCGCTCAAGCGTCGGCGACCGCTCAAGCGTCGGCAACGGCTCAAACCGCTCCAACGGCGGCCACGGCTGGGAAAGACGAGTCGCCCGCCGAGTCGCCCGCCGAGTCGCCGGTGGTCTTCTTCGCAACGTCCGATTCGCATTACGAAGCCGTTCAAAAGGTGGAAAGGAATGATCGGAACCGCGTCACGATCATGCGAATGAACGCATTGCCTGGGCAAGCGTGGCCGGAAAAGTTGGGGGGAGGTCCGATCGGCAAGCCGCGAGGCGTGTTGGCTCTGGGGGATCTGATCGATGACGGCGACCGCGCGGGGGAAACGGAGATCGAATGGAACCATTTCACCGCGCAATTCGGACTGGACGGAACGGACGGTCTGTTGCGATATCCGGTGTTCGAAGGCTGGGGGAACCACGATGGTCCACCGGCTCCGTTCATCAAACAGAAACGCAGCGTGCAGGCGGAACTCAAGAAACGCAACGCCACGCGTTTGGAGAGGAAGTTCATTGGGCGAGTGTCCCCGAACGGCCTGCACTATTCGTGGGATTGGGGCGGTGTGCATTTCGTGCAGGCGAATCTTTATCCGGCGGATCGTCAAAACGCCAAAGTGCGTTATTCGCTGCCATGGCACGATCCCCAGGAGGCGCTGAAGTTTGTGGTGGAAGATCTGGCGGCGAGCGTCGGGGAGAGTGGCCGGCCCGTGATCGTGATGGCCCACTGCGGCTTCGATACGAATTGGTGGATCGACGAGGATTGGACGGCGTTTTATCGAGCGGTGAAACCTTATAACGTGATCGCCTATTTCCATGGCCACTCGGGGACCGGAGTGCGGCAGTGGAAGCCGGCCGACGAAGAAAAGCCGCTATGCGTGGTGAACACCGGCCAAACCGAAAAAGGGTTCTTTGTGGTGGAGATCACTCGCGAAAGAATGCGACTCGGCTACCACGTTAAGAAGGACCCCGCCGTTCTCGAAAACCCGGAATGGGACTGGCGGTACCTGTTCGAGAAAAAGCTGACGCAAACCCCAGCCACTCGCCCATGATCCACGCCGCTCGGGCGGCTGCCATGGTCCATGGATACGTACACCGTCATTCGCGCGGGCTCGCGGCCGGCGAAATCTCAGTCGCTCGACGAAGCGGTTTCGCCCAGGATTTCGTGCAGCCATGATTTCAAGGCGCGGGTGCCTTGGATGCCGACCTTGTGGCCGACCTCGTCCTCGACTCGGGTGACCGGGAGGCCGAGGCTTTCGAGCAACCTGGCTCCGCGGCGTGCCCGTTCGATCGAGATGACTTCGTCCCGCGTGCCGTGCGCCACGAAGACCTTGGGCGCCCCGTGGATCGCGGGCGGGCCGGGCGGTTCCACCACAAAACCGGCCAGCAGTGCCGCCCCGTCGACTCGCAGGCGTTGCGACAACAACGCGGCGGAAATGAGGGCGGCGCCTTGGGAAAAGCCAAGGATAACTCGACTGGCAGGCTCCAACGCCTCCAACTCGATGAACCGTTCCATCGCGGCGGTCATCCGTTCGACCGCGTGTCGCATCGCCGCGGCCCGCTCTTCTTCGTCCGCGTCGATGCGCCACCAGCTAAAGCCGCCGAGCGGCGCTGGCTCGGCGAGCGGCGCTTGCAGCGAGAGCACGGCCGCCTCGGGCGGCACATGCCGCTCGAACATCCAGATGACTTCCCGCGTGCCCGCTCGGCCATGCAACAACACGGCTAGGGGCGCCGAGCGATCCCGCCCGGCACGGTACAGAAAGGGCAAACCAACGATCGCTTCTTGATCCGCTGTTGATTGCTGACGCATGCGAAAACACTAGCAAGCGAATCGAGGTTTGGCCAGTTCGGCAACCAAGGCGGGAAACTTGAGCGAAACCGAGGCACGATGAGCGAAAACTCCAATCGAGGCGGCCAGGAGCCCGTTCGCCACTCGTTCGCGTTATTCGTAAGTGCTTATTCATAAATGCCTTGCGGCTTTGCGACGGCGGCTGAATCTGCCTTGCCGCCGTTGTCAGGCGGTCCTATAATCCGCCCCGCTCCAGTCCGCCCAGGTGGCGGGCATCGAGCGAGTTCCCGCATTTTGCCAGCAAGTTCCCTGTTTTACCGGCAAGGAAGCCGCCCCTCTGAAGCCGCTCGCCAGGATGGCCCGAATCTGCGTTTGGCTCGCGACAAACCGCGCGGCTCGCGGTTGCGCCCTCGTTGCGCGCTTCGCCAAGCTCGCGGGTCCAACGCTGGTCGGGGTGCTTCTCCTCGTCGCGGGAACGGCTCGACCAGTTCTCGCCGAGATCGAGTTGCCGCCCGCGGATCCGCGCGACGCGGTTTCCATCGCGGGTCCGCAAGCCGCTCGCTGGCAACAGGGACGCTACGACGTCTTGCTTCTGCCGCAAGGCGCCACCTTTCGCCAAGGCAACGTGTCGGGTAGCGCTCAGCAAGGCGTCGTGTGGGTCGAACGCCATGAAACGGGCGACGAACCCCATCGAGTGCTCGTGTACCTCGAAGGCGCGGTCCATGTCGCGTACTACGACCAAGCCAAGGAACAGCAGCGGCCGCGGACGGAAATCGTCGATCGAGTTTGGTTCGGCCGGCTGCAAACGCTCGACGATGTGCAACTGCGGGTCGACACGTTCACGCCCGAGCCGCCTAACAAACCGCCACTCTGGGGGCGCGCCATGGCGACCTTGGAAGCCGGTGGTGGCTGGCCTGTGCAGCCAGCTCAATTCACGATCCCCGAACGTCCTGGTGGCCGGCTGAGTCCCGCTGGTCCCCAGTTCCCGACCGCTCCCGCCGCCCCGGGCCAGCTCGGGCCGCCTCCCGGTTTCGAACTGCTTCCGCCCGCCAATCCTCCCTTCAATCCGCCCGCCAATCCGCAATTCAATCCGCAGTTCCCCCCGCCGCCGTCTGGCGCGTTCCCGGGAACACCTGGGGCAACCTCGGGCGTGCCGTTTCCGAATCCGGCTACGCCTGCGGCTCCGGCCGCGCCGGCCAGTCCGCCGCCGGCGGCGGGCATCGCGAAGATCGAGTCGCGGAGTGGCGGGCGATTCGACTTCCGCACTTTCAAGGGGCCGGACGGCCGGCCTGCCGGCCTGATTTTTGACGCCGGGATCCGGATCGTTTTCGACGCGATCAAGAATGTGCAGCTCCAGGGGTATGCGGTTGAGCGGATCGATGTCGAGGCGGACCGGGTCGTGGTCTGGGGCGAGATGCCGGCGAATCTCTCCGGCGCCATGGGGGACTCGGCCGCCACGGCTGGCGCCGCCGGCGCGGCCCCGCGGCCCGTCGAAATCTACATGGAGGGGAACATCGTTTTCCGCGAAGGCGACCGGGTCATCTACGCCGAGCGGATGTATTACAACGTGTCCGAGCGGTTCGGCGTGGTTTTGGCGGCGGAAATGCTGACGCCGGTGCCCGAATACGAGGGCCTGCTGCGGCTCAAGGCCGACGCGCTCCAGATGTACAACGAACAGCGGTTCCAGGCGTTCGGGGCGGCGATCACTTCCAGCCGTCTGGGAGTTCCCCGTTATTGGTTTCAAGCGGAGACCGTGGAGTTCCAAGACCAGCAACGCCAGCGGCTCAATCCTTACACCCGCATGCCGGAACTCGATCCACGGACCGGCGAGCCGCTGGTGGATCATAACTACTTGGCGTCGAGCAACAACAACTACGTGTTCCTCGGCGGTTATCCCGTGTTCTATTGGCCGACGGTGGCGAGCGACCTGCAGGAGCCCAGCTATTATCTGCAGCGGGCCCAGTTGAAGAACGACAGCGTCTTCGGCACCCAGGTGTTGCTTGACTGGGATCTTTACCAATTGCTCGGCATTCGCAATCGGCCGGCCCGCACCAAATGGCAGTTGTCCACCGACGTGCTCACCGAACGTGGCGTCGGGCTTGGCACGAATTTCCGCTACGAAGGGGACACGCTGCTCGGCGCTGCCGGTCCGTTCTCCGGAAACTTTGACGCCTGGGGACTCAAAGACTCCGGGCTCGACAACCTCGGACTCGACCGGCGCTCGTTGGTCCCCGAGCAGGACTTCCGTGGCCGCGTGCTGTGGCAACATCGGCAACAGTTGCCGTGGGATTTGCGACTCACCGCGGAACTCGGCTTCGTCAGCGACCGGAACTTCCTCGAGCAGTTCTACGAACGGGAATGGGACCAGGGCAAAGACTTCACAACCGGCCTCGAACTGAAGCGGCTTGACGACAACATGTCGCTGGCGCTTACCGCCGACGCGCGACTGAACCCGTTCTTCACGCAAACCGAATGGCTGCCGCGCTTGGATCATTACTGGATTGGCCAGTCGTTGATCAGCGACACGCTCACCTGGAGCGAGCATTCCCACGTGGGCTACGGCCGGGTGCGGATCGCGGAGGCGCCAGAAGATCCGGCGGACCTCGCCAAGTTCGATCCGCTGCCTTGGGAGAGTTCGCGGAGCGGCGTGCGGGCCGCGACTCGGCAGGAACTCGACCTGCCGCTGGAAGTCGGCGCGCTGAAGCTGGTGCCGTATCTGCTGGGTGAAGTCGCGCATTGGGGCGAGGATCTGGCGGGCGACGATCTCACGCGGCTGTATGGCCAAGCCGGCCTTCGGGCGAGCCTGCCTTTTTGGCGGGCCGATGCGAGCGTCCAAAGCGAACTGTTCAATCTGAACGGCGTCGCGCACAAGATCACGCTCGAAGGCGACGTCTTCTACGCCGACGCCAGCCAGAACATGGACCAATTGCCGCTGTACGACGCGCTTGACGATGACGCGACCGAGCAGTTCCGTCGGCGTTTGCTCTTCAACACATTCAATCAAACCGCGGGCACCGACGTGCCGCTGCGGTTCGATGAGCGGTACTACGCGTTGCGGAGCGGCCTGCAGGGATCGGTGACCTCGCCGAGCACGGAGGTCGTGGACGATCTGATGATGGCGCGTTTGGGCATCCGGCAACGATGGCAAACCAAACGCGGTCTGCCGGGACAACAGCGGATCGTTGACTGGATCGTGCTTGATTTCCAAACGGCTCTTTACCCCGATCCGGACCGCGACAACTTCGGAGAAGTGCTTGGACTTGCCCAGTACGACTTCCGCTGGCATGTGGGCGACCGGTTGACATTCTTCAGCGACGGATTCGCGGACGTCTTCTCGGAAGGCCTGCGGACCGTATCCGTGGGCGGCCAGATCGGACGGCCCGAACAAGGAAGCCTGTACATCGGTTTTCGCCACATCGACGGTCCTGGACCGGCCGACGCGCTCACACCGATGATCGGCAATGTGCTCAACGCGAACCTGAACTACCGCATGAGCGAAAAGTGGCTTCTGTCAGCGGGCGCCGCCTACGATTTCGGACCGGCCGGCAACATCGGCCAATCGCTGCGATTGACGCGGGTCGGCGAATCGTTTTTGGTGCAGGTCGGGTTCAACTACGACGTCAGCCGCGACAACTTCGGCGCGACACTGCTCGTCGAGCCGCGGTTCATGCCCGGCAATCGGCTCGGAAATGTCGGTGGCGTGGCGATCCCGCCGGCCGGCGCCTACGGTCTCGAGTAACCCTGTCGACTCGCGGCATTCGCGTTCCGAATGCGGCGTTCAAGCGTCCATACGAGGGCCGGCCGCCACCACTTCCGGCGCGGCATTGGCCGCGTACTTCTGGAAGTTGTCGTGGAACAGCTTCGCGAGCTTGCGGACCGTCGCTTCGTACGCCGCCGAATCACTCCAGGCTCGGCGTGGAACGAGCATCTCAACGGGCACGCCCGGACAAGCGGTCACCGCTTCCACGCCAAACACCGGATCGGCTTCGGTTGGCGCTTCCGCCAACGCGCCCGTATGAATCGCGTCGATGATCGCGCGAGTATAACGCAGCTTGATCCGCGAGCCGGCGCCCGGCGAACCGCCGCTCCAACCGGTGTTCACCAGCCAAACCCGGGCCGCATGGCGCCGCATCTTGTCCGCCAGCAGCGCCGCGTAACGAGCCGGATGGCAGGTGAGGAACGGTCCGCCGAAGCATGGAGAAAATGTCGCGACCGGATCCGACACGCCCATTTCCGTGCCAGCCACTCGCGCCGTGTAGCCGCTCATGAAGTGGTACATCGCCTGTGCGGGGGTCAGCCGGCTAACGGGCGGCAAAACGCCGTGAGCGTCACACGTGAGGAAAATCAAATCGGTAGGGTGGCCGGCGACGCAGGGGATGCGAGCACCGGTGATGAACTCGATAGGGTAGGCTCCGCGAGTGTTCTGCGTGATCGTCGTGTCGCTGAAATCAACGCGGTGCGTGTCGTGATCGTAGACGACGTTTTCGAGCACCGCGCCGAACCGCAACGCATGGTAAATGTCCGGCTCGGACTCTTCGGACAAATCGATCGCCTTGGCGTAGCAACCGCCTTCGATGTTGAACACGCCGTCGTCCGACCAGCAGTGCTCGTCGTCGCCGATCAGCTGTCGCTTGGGGTCGGCCGAGAGCGTCGTCTTGCCCGTGCCGGACAAGCCAAACAACAGGGAGGACTTCCCAGTCGCCGGATCGGCCGTGGCCGAACAATGCATGGAGAGAATGCCGCGCATCGGCATTAGATAATTCATGAGCGTGAACACGCCCTTTTTCATTTCCCCGGCGTACTCGGTGCCCAGGATCACCATCTCCCGCGTGTGCAGGTTCAAGTCGACGCTGGTCTTGGATGTCATGCTGGCGGTGCGCCGATTCGCGGGAAATTGGCCGGCGTTGAAGATGACCGAATCGGGCTCGCCAAAATCCGCCAGTTCAGCGGCGCTGGGGCGGATGAGCATCGTATGCATGAACAGGGCATGGTACGGACGTGAACAGATCACGCGGACCTTGATCCGGTAGCGCGGATCCCAGCCGGCGAATCCATCGACCACGTACAACCGGCGCCGCGTGTTCAGGTAGTCCTTCGCGCGTTCCAGGTTGATCTCGAAGGCGTCGAGGTTGATCGGGATGTTGACCGTTCCCCACCAAACGTCGTGTTCGGAGAACGGCTCGCGGACAATCCGTTTGTCACTGGGCGAGCGTCCCGTTTTCGCGCCGGAAAAGGCGATCAACGCCCCGGTATCGGCGATGACGCAGTCCTTTTCCTGCGCGAGCGCCTCGGCGTACAGCTTGGCGGGCGATTGATTCCGCCGCACGTCGGACACGCTGAGGCCGTAAGAACGCAAATCGAACGAATCCATGGCGCGATCTCCTTTCGGGACGCGGCCGCCTCGCGCAACCGCCTCCCAACCTATCGAACACTGTTGCTTCGCTTCCTACTCCGCCGACCGCCGCCTACCCGCATCTTCTAACACACAAGTCGAAGGTTGAGGAGGAGCCGCTCAGGCCGACCACGAGCGCACGAGACGTCACACCCGTGGTGTTTTTTGGTACGCTGACGGCCATGACGAGCGAAGAATCCTCCCGCAACGCGAAAAAGAAAGCGGTCAATCCGCTGTATCCGGTGGTGGTGCTGAGCGGCATCGCTTTCACCCTGACCGCTTGCGCGTATGGCATCCTCATGGTGCGAACGCAAGATCCGCGGAGTGCCGGCACCGTCGCGGCTTCGCCATTGCTGGTGTTCCTCGACAAGAACGGCTTCCTGTTGCTCATGGTGGAATTGGCCATCTTGACGTTGGCCAGCGTCGCCGCGATGGTCACGGACGATTACTGGACAGCCCGCCGCGATGCGTCTTCGAAGTAACGCCATCGCCGCCGCGTTCGCCTCACCTCCCGAAGCACGCCGCTGTCTGCTGTCCGCCCTCAGCCCTCGGTCTTCCGCCCTCAGCCCTCAGCCCACCGTCTTCCGCGCTCTACCTTTCGCCCTCTGCCTTCTGCCTTCTGCCCTCCGCCTTCCGCACCTGCCGAGCTGCGTCAACTCCGCTTTACGTATCCGTGTAGGACGTCAGGGCTTTCATGTAATTCGCGCGTTCGAGCTGGCTGGCGTCGGGGCAGTTTTTCAAGCTCATGCTGCCTTTCATCTGCTCGATGGAGCTATAGCCGCCGGTCTCCAGCCAGTGCGAGATTTCGGGCAGGAGGCGGCGTATCGTTTCCGGGCCGTGACGCAGCAGCAGCGACGTCATCATCGCCACATCGGCCCCGGCCAGGATGGCTTTCAGCACGTCTTCCGCGAAATGAACGCCGCTGGTGACAGCGAGCGACAGGTCGAGCTGGTCGCGGAGGACGGCGATCCAGCGCAGCGGCCGCCATAGTTCGTGCCGGCTGCTGAGCAGCACACGGGGTGTGAACTGCAGGTTATCGAGTTCTATGTCCGGCTCGAGGTAGCGGTTGAAGAGCACGAGGCCATTGGCGCCGGCGCGAGCGAACTGGCGCATGACATGCGGGATCGCGCTAAAGAACGGTCCGACCTTCACGGCAAGCGGAATCGAGACTTCTCGGCGGACCGACGCGATCAGCTCGACGTAGCGTCGCTCGACATCCGCTGACGTCATCTCGGGATCGGTGGGCACGAAGTAGATGTTCAGTTCGAGCGCGTCGGCGCCCGCCGATTGAATCTCTTTCGCGTAATGCACCCAGCCGCCTGGGGTCGCGCCGTTCAAGCTCGCGATCACCGGAATCTTCAAACACTGCTTCGACTCGCGCACCAACTGCAGGTAGGTCCGCGGGCCCGTGTTGTAGTCTTCCATCTCCGGAAAGTACGACAGCGACTCGGCGAACGCTTCGGTTTGGTGTTCGTACAGCGAGTGGATCGCCCACTGGTCGTGCTCCAGCTGTTCTTCGAACAGCGACGGCAGCACGACGGCCGCCGCTCCGCATTCCTCGAGCTTCCGCAGTTTGTCGAGGCTGCCGGTCTGTGGACCGGCGCTGGCGACAAGCGGGTTGGCGAGCTTCAGGCCCAGATAACGCGTGGAGAGATCGACGCCCATGGAATCGGTTACTCCTGGTCGGAAGTGTTGGAGGAAGCGGGAGCCGAACGGAGTGGTGAAGCGGAGTCGCTAGCCGCGGCGGGACCGGCGAGTGTGCGTTCGATGCCCGCCATTTGTTCGTAGTAACGCCAGGTGTCGTCGATGTCTTGCTGGGCTTGGCGGAAGAGCGTCTCCGCGACAGC
>CAIXSC010000940.1 GCA_903921945.1 uncultured Planctomycetaceae bacterium | reverse complement strand
TTTTTGTCCCGGCCCAAGGTGCCGGTGAACCTCGATCGCACACCCGGTCACGCGATTAGAGAATTCGCTGGATTCTTTCTTCGTGACCTTCGTGTCCTTCGTGGTGGCTCCAACTGGGTCGTACGATCCACGCCTCGATTGGCGAACGACAATAGGTTGGCGGGTGTCAACGAATTGCCGCCAAAAAGGGCCCTTCTGAAGCGACACCATGGGTTGAGGTTGGCCTTCGACCAACAGGGACAATTGTTCTTGACTGGGGGTGAGCCCGAGTGTCTCCACCCGTCCCTTTTTCATCACACGCGAGCTATTGAAGAGAATAGGCTTATCGCTAATCGAACGGTATTGCGTTTCCCGCCGAGCCGAAGGCGAAGGCCGGGCCGGCACTCCGATCGGCCCCACGTGGCGAATCAGGCTCGAAGCATGTGACGCCCCCTCAGCGCATCCCTAGGCCACGCATCCCCAGGCCGCGCATCCCCAGGCCGCGCATCCCCAGGCCGCGCATCCCGAGGTAGCGCATCCCCTGCGGCGCCGCGTTGGCCCAGTTCGCTTTGCATCCTTCGCCGGCGCCATCGGCTCGGTGGACCACGAACGTATTTTTCCGGTTCGCCTTCGAACAAGGTGGGATCGCCGAGTCCCGCTCCTTTTTTCCCATGGCGCTGGCGTATACTCAGCGTTCTGGCGCTTCCGCGCCGGCCATGATTTTCAAGTTTTCGTCGGAGGCGTTGTCCGCATGATCGACCAAGACGCGATTCGCATTGCCTCGTTGTCTTCCAGCACGCTTGGAACTGGTTCGTCCCTGTTGGCGTCGCGAGCTCGCGTTAGCCGGTTGGATATCGTCGTTCTCGGGCGGCGCAGCGGCTTCGCCATTAGCTCGGTCATCGCCGTGATGTTCGGCTTGGCCGCCGCGATGGTCATGGAGCGGGTGCCGTTACAGGCTGCTGAGCCGGCGGCGCCCGCGGTTGCCGAGCCTTCGTTCGAACCGGCGGCGCTCGAGTTCTTCGAAAAGGAAGTTCGGCCGGTGTTGGCGAACCGGTGTTACGAGTGCCACAGTGTCGACGCGAAAAAGGTTCAAGGCGGTTTGCTGCTCGACAGTCGCGCGGCGGTGCTCAAGGGGGGCGACACGGGACCGGCGGCGGTGCCGGGCAAGCCCAAAGAGAGTTTGCTCGTCGAAGCGATCAACTACGGCGAAACGTATCAGATGCCACCCAAGTCGCGGTTACCCGCCGCTGAAGTGGCCGCGTTAACTCGCTGGGTCGAGCTGGGGTTGCCATGGCCGAAGGAGGCGCCTCGAAAGCCCAGTAGCCGCGGGCCCGTGTTCGACTTGGCGGCGCGCAAGGCGAGCCACTGGTGCTGGCAGCCGATCCAGAATCCGCCGCTGCCCGCCGTCCAGGACGCCGCTTGGCCCGCGCAACCGCTAGACCGATTCATCCTGGCGCGTCTGGAAGCGGCCGGACTGCGGCCCGCTCCCGACGCCGACAAGGCGCTCTTGCTGCGGCGAGCCTCGTTTGATTTGGTCGGCTTGCCGCCGACACGCGAGGAACTCCGAGCGTTTCTCGAGGATCCATCGCCGCAGGCGTTCGAGAAGGCGGTCGACAGCTTGTTGCGTTCGCCGCATTTTGGCGAGCGTTGGGCGCGTCACTGGATGGATCTCGTGCGGTATGCCGAAACCTATGGCCACGAATTCGATTACCCGATTCCGCACGCGTCCGAGTACCGTGACTATCTGATTCGAGCGTACAACGAGGATGTGCCTTACAGCCAGTTCGTCCTTGAGCATCTGGCGGGCGACTTGCTGCCGAAGCCGCGCCGCCATGCGGAACGTGGGTTTAACGAATCGATTCTCGGCACCGGTTTCTGGTTCCTTGGCGAAGCGACTCACGCGCCCGTCGATGTCCGCAACGACGAAATGGGACGGATCGATAATCAACTGGATGTGATGAGCAAGTCGTTCCTTGGGGTCACGCTGGCGTGCGCTCGCTGCCACGACCACAAGTTCGACGCCATCTCGACACAGGACTACTACGCGATGGCGGGCGTCCTGAAAAGTTCGCGCCGGCAAGAGGCGTTGCTCGATCCCGAGGGCCGCATCGAGACGGGGTCCCGCGAATTGGAGACGCTGCGTGGCCGAGGGGACGCGGCGCTGGCGGGGACCGCCACGGCGGCGGCCGCGGCCCCGCGTCTCGCCGACTGGCTCGCGAACGGTCTGCTGGCAGCGCGGGACATTCGGCAGAAGGGACAGGACGCGGTCGACACAGTCGCCATCGTCCGGGGCCTGGACGCGGACACGCTCCGCCGTTGGGTCGCCGCGCTGGACGACCCGCAACTCAAGCCACTCAATCATCCGCTGCAGCCTTGGTTGGAAGTGAGCGATCCGAAGGTGGAGGCGACCCGCGAACGCCTGGCGGGTCTCCGGAAGCGGCTTGAGGACGCGGCGCAACGCGGGAACGAGTTCCGCGAGCGATCGCCGGTTGTCGTCGATTTCGATCGCGGTTCCTACGACGGCGTTTGGCCTGCTGGCTGGGCGTTCGGCGATCGCCCCACCGCCTCCGGCCAGTGGGACGCGTCGTCGAACGCGGCTCAACTGGCTCGGCCTGGCGTCGCGGACAGCGCGGCACGAACGAGACGCGAACAGGGAGTGCTGCGTTCACCCACCTTCACTTTGACGCACCGCCATCTTCTGTATCGTGTGAAGGGGCAGGATGCTCAGATTCGACTGTACATCGACAACTATTTCATGGACGTCTACAACGGCCTGTTGTTCGGCGGTTGCAGCACGCGAGTTGACAATCGACCGACCTTTGGCTGGCTGGTCCAGGGTGGCGACGTGAGCCGTTACGTGGGGCATCGCGTCTATTTCGAGGTGCTGGACATGGGCGACGGCTTCGCTGCGCTCGACGAAGTCCGGCTCTCCGATTCGGGTCCGCCGCCTGACGACGAAAATCCGATCGGGCTCCGTGCGCTCGCCGAAACGCTCGATGCTGCGAACGCCGGCGGCACCGGACCGGCCGCTCAGCTTGTCGAACCGCTCGCCCGCAGCTTTGCCCAGGCGATCGAAGCGGCGATCCGCAACTGGTCCGAACGGAAGCTGGATCGCGACCAGACCGAGTTGATCAATTGGCTGCTTCGCCACGGATTGCTGCCGGAGTCGGCCAAGCTTGCGGCGACCCGCGAGTCGCTCGCGGCGCTCTTTCCCCAGTTGGAACAGCGAGCCGCGACGTTGCCGGCTCCGTTACGGGCGTTGGCGATCGCGGACGGCGACGGCCAGGACGATCGAGTCCACATTCGCGGCAACCATCGAACGTTGGGCGAGCCGGCTCCGCGGCGATTGCTGGAAGCGCTCGACACGCCGCCCGTTCCGGCCACCGAGCGCGGCAGTGGCCGCTTGCGGGTCGCCGAGGCGATCGTCGCGCCGGGGAATCCGTTGACGGCCCGGGTGGCTGTGAATCGCGCGTGGCATCATCTGTTCGGTCGCGGCATCGTGCCGTCGGTCGACAATTTCGGCGTGCTTGGCCAGACCCCGTCGCATCCCGAATTGCTCGACCACTTGGCGAGCCGTTTCGTCGCGGACGGCTGGTCGTGGAAGCGGTTGTTGCGGACGATCGTGTTGAGTCGCGCCTATCGAATGTCGAGCGCGCCGGACGGCAAGGGGGACGAGGTCGACCCGCAAAATGTGCTGGTCCACCGCCAGAATATCCGTCGCTTGCAGGGCGAAGCGATTCGCGATGCCGTGCTCCGCATCTCCGGGCGGCTGGACCCAACGCTCTACGGCCGGAGCATTCCGGTCCACCTGACACCGTTTATGCAGGGCCGCGGACGGCCGGGAGGCAGCGGACCGCTGGACGGCAGCGGCCGGCGAAGCCTGTACATCGAAGTGCGACGCAACTTCCTTTCGCCGATGATGATCGCGTACGACACGCCGATCCCCTTCAGCACGGTCGGGGCGCGGAACACGTCGAATGTGCCGGCCCAGGCGTTGATCTTGATGAACGATCCGTTCGTGTTGGAGCAGTCGCGAAAGTGGGCGGATCGCGTGATCGCCGAAGGGGACGTGGCGGTGGAGCGGCGTATCGAGCGGATGTACGAGGACGCATTGGGCCGGCCGCCTTCGACCGACGAAGTGGCCGCGGCGTTGGAGTTTCTCGCGGCGCAGGGTGCCGAGTACCGCCTGGACGCGGAGGCGTCGCGACGCGACCCCAGGGTGCTCGCCGACTTCGGCCACGTGCTTTGGAACGTCAAGGAGTTTGTCTACTTGCCGTAAGACCGAGGGGAACGCGAGGCTTGACCTTTGCCGGGGATTGGAATAAAGTTCCGCATCATGACGACGCACTTGCTACGGCTATCGCTACTTCCGTTGCTTGCCATGGGCAAGCCTTAGGGGTCGCGCGCTCGTCGCCACCGATACGCGTTTAACGACACGCGTCCATCGACACTTCCCAGACCCCGGGGCTTGCAAGCTTCGGGGTTTTTTCGTTTCCGTTGGCCCGTTTCGTGATCTGAGCTTGTTCTTGTGTTCGTTGTCGAGTTTGTGCCCGCGTTGGTCTCCGCCAATCGCTCGTTCCAAGGAATTCCGCCATGTCCTCCCCGCGCCGCGTCTTGATCTTCGACACCACGCTCCGCGACGGCGAGCAATCGCCGGGTTGCAGCATGAATCTCGCTGAAAAGCTGGAGATGGCCGGGGCGTTGGCGGAGTTGGGCGTGGACATCATGGAGGCCGGTTTTCCGATCGCGTCTCCCGGCGACTTCGAGGCGGTGCGGGAAATCAGCCGTACGATTCGCGGTCCGGTCATTTGCGGGTTGGCGCGCTGCAACGACGCCGATATCGATCGCGCTTGGGAGGCGTTGCAACATGCCATCCGGCCGAGGATTCATGTGTTCCTGGCGACCAGCGCGATCCACCGCGAATTCAAGCTGCGAATGACGACCGACGAAATCGTGGCCCGGGCGGTCGCTGGCGTGCAGCGGGCCAAACGGCATTGCGACGACATCGAATTCTCCCCGGAGGACGCGGCTCGGACCGAACACGACTTTTTGTGCCGAGTGGTCGAGGCGGCGATCGATGCCGGCGCGACCACCGTGAATATTCCGGACACAGTCGGCTACGCGACGCCGCAGCAAATGGGAGCGACGATCGCGATGCTGCGGAACCGCGTGCCGAATATCGACCGCGCTGTGATCAGCGTCCACTGCCACAACGACCTGGGACTGGCGGTCGCCAACAGTTTGTCCGGGGTGGAAAACGGGGCGGGCCAGATCGAATGCACCATCAACGGTATCGGCGAACGTGCCGGGAATTGCGCCTTGGAAGAGGTGGTCATGGCGCTCCGGACTCGGCATGATTTCTACGGCTGCGAAACGGCCGTTAACACGCGGCGGCTCGTTCCCACCAGCCGGTTGTTGTCGTCGATCACCGGCATGCAGGTCCAACGGAACAAGGCGATTGTCGGCCGCAACGCCTTCGCCCATGAGGCCGGAATCCACCAAGACGGAATGCTCAAGGAACGCCGCACGTACGAAATCATGGCCCCCGAGGATGTCGGATTCCAGAAGACCGACTTGGTGCTGGGCAAGCACAGCGGGCGAGCGGCGCTGGCGGATCGCGCACGGGCGCTGGGCTTCGAATTGACGGGCGACCAGTTGCAGCGGGTGTTCGACGATTTCAAGCGGCTGTGCGACAAGAAAAAAGAGGTCTACGACGGCGATCTGATCGCCATGATCGAAGGGCGTCTGAGCGAATCGCCGCGCGACGAATGGCAACTAATCGCGTTCGAAGTCGCTTCGGGTTCGGGCCGCCGCCCGATGGCGCGGCTCACGCTTCGCCGCGGCGCGCAGGAAGTCACCGAGGAGTCGGCGGACGGCGACGGGCCGATCGACGCCGCGTTCCTGGCCGCCGAGCGAATCACAGGATTAAAGCTGCACTGCAAAGATTTTCAGGTGCGCAGCACGAGCTTGGGGCATGACGCGCAAGCGGATGTCACGCTGGAAATCGAACACGAAGGCAAGACATACCGTGGACGCGGAGTCTCCACCGACTCTGTGGAGGCGACGGTCAAAGCGCTGTTAAACGCCGCCAACCGCATCGCGTCAGGCGCCGTCTAGGCGATCGCGTCTCCCCTCACACCGATTAGCCCGCATCGCCCCGACATCCCAGACCGTGTGTCGCGCTTCGACACCCGGTTCGGGATCGTTCGGTGCCGCGGCGTCGGCCATGGCCCAGTTCGGACAGGGCACCGCAGCTCGGACAGGGCACCGCAGCTCGGACAGGGCACCGCGGCTTCCTGGCCTACAGTGAGGGCGTGAGTTCCTGAGAGCGTGAGGGCGGCACGCCATGAATTCGACATTGACCAGGGTTTGGGGGGCGCCTACGATCGTCGCTCAAGACGCGACCGACCTCTGTGGCCATGGAAGGCATCCCCAGGTTCCTCCACGCCCGCGCGGTCGGACTTGGGAATGGACGACCATCATGAAAGTCGGCGTCGGCGGTGACGCGGCCGACCCGCTTTGACTCCAGGGAAGGTGCTCATGTCGACAGCGACACCGTATCGCCGCCACTCGTTTCTGTGGCGGTCGCGCAACTGGATCTCGCTCATCGTGCTCGCGCCCGCCTTGGTGCTCACCGCTTTCTCCGCGCCGGCTTGGTCATTCGGATTCTGGGGAGCGGCGGCGTGCGAAACAGCGGGATGGCTGCTGTTCTGCGCCGGAGCCACCTACCGTTGGTGGGCGATGCTGTACATCAGCGGCCACAAGGACCGTCAGATCATCTCCAACGGCCCCTATTCCATGTGTCGCCATCCCCTTTACCTGGGCACGCTGTTGTTGAGCCTCTCGTTCGTGGTCTTCCTGCAAAGCGCCTCGCTGTTTGTCGGTATGCTGGCGACCGGCTTGGTCTATTTCGCGATCACACTGCCTCGCGAAGAAGGACGCCTGGTGGCCAATTACGGGGACGCTTACGAGCAGTACCGGCGGCGAGTTCCCGCTTTGATTCCCAACTTGTCGCTGTTTACAAGTCCCGCCACCATTCCGGTGAATCTCAGCGGACTGCGGGCCGAACTGATTCGCGCGATGCGGTGGGGCGCCCTGCCGCTCGTCGCCCACCTTCTCCAAGCCGCTCGACTCGAAAGCTGGTGGCCACATTGGATGACCTTGCCGTAGGGCTAGTTGCTAGTTGCTAGTTGCTAGTTGCTAGTTGTCAGTTGCTAGTTGTCGGTTGTCAGTTGCTGGTTGTCAGTTGCTGGTTGTCAGTTGTCAGTTGCTGATTG
The DNA here is from genome assembly GCA_903921945.1 of uncultured Planctomycetaceae bacterium. GTDB lineage: Bacteria > Planctomycetota > Planctomycetia > Pirellulales > Pirellulaceae > CAIXSC01. The sequence continues at coordinate 148 of CAIXSC010000940.1, read as the reverse complement.
GCCGGCCGAGATTTTTGGGTTCGCGGGATTTCAAACTCGCGCGTTTCAGGCGGGAAACACGAGTTTTTGGGGAATTCGAATTGGGAGCGCCGGTCTTCGAGCTCGCTCGGCGTTCCATGGGATACATTCCGACCGCCTGCGATACGCC
>CAIXSC010000939.1 GCA_903921945.1 uncultured Planctomycetaceae bacterium | reverse complement strand
GCCGTCGGATCGACCGACCGCGGGAACAGCAGGACGTTGGTGGGCATGCCCGTGCCGGGCCGATTCGTACCGGCGACACTGGCATAGACCGTACCGAGATTGGCATCGAGTGATTCCCTGCCGGCGAGTGGCCGGAGGTCGTGGTCGCTGCGGCCTCCGAACGTGAACGAGCGGACGATCGCCAGTCGCTTGGCTCGCTCCGCCAGCCGCGGAAACGTCCCGCCGAACGTCACGCCGGGAATCGTCGTTTGTACTTCCCCAGTGACGCTGCGGATTTCAGCCGGGGCCGACATTTTCGGGTCGAACGTTTCGATCTGGCTGGGGCCGCCGTGCATAAACAGGAAGACGATTGCTTTGTCGCGGAGCACCTTCGCATTGGCCGCCCCCGCCGCCTTGGTCGCCAGCAACTGCGGCAAAGCGAGTCCGCCCAGGGATAGACTGCCGACTCGCAAAAAAGAACGGCGGGAGAAACCGCGACGATCATCGACCAAGGTCAACATGAGGACAAACTCCGGCAGGACGGTCCCCAGACCCGTCCGTGTTTGGTGATCTTTCCGACGGGCCTGGAGTCCCGTCCTAACCGTCCTACACCAGTTCCCGAATCGGCTCGCCAAACGGCAGGATGTTCTGCGGGCGGCCGGTGTAGTCGAGGATCGTCGCGTTCTGGTCGATACCCAGATGCTTGTACACGGTCGCCCATAGATCGTTGGGCGTCAGAGCGCGGCTATTGGGAAACGCACCGAGCTTGTCGGTAGAACCGATCACTCGACCATGCCGCATGCCGCCGCCGGAGACCAACACCGACATCGCATGCGGCCAGTGCTCGCGGCCGTAACGTTGCCCCTTCGCCCCGCCGCTGGCCTGGCTGATCTTTGGCGAACGACCGAATTCGCCGGTGACCACGAGCAGCACTTTTTTATCCAGCCCGCGCGCGTACAGATCTTCAACCAGCGCGGTCACAACCTGGTCATACATCGGCAATCGCTGCCGCATGTCGATGAAGTTGTCGTGGTTCGCCGCGTGCGTGTCCCAGTTGTAAAACGTGTTAGGCAGATTCGGATTCTCCAGCGCGCACGAGACGAAGCTGCACCCCGCTTCCACAAGCCGCCGCGACAGCAGCGCTCGCTGTCCCCAGGAGTTTCGCCCATAGCGTTCGCGGAGCGCGTCCGGTTCCCGCGAAAGATCGAACGCCTCGCGAGTGCGCGGGCTGGTCATGATGCTGATCGCCTTTTGATGGAAGGTGTCCATCGCCGCCATCGTCCCGCTGGCGTCCACTTGCCGTCTTAGGCGATCGAAACCTTGTAACAACGCCATGCGGTCATCGAGCCGCCCTTCGACATTCTTGTGCAACGTGACGTTCTTCATCTCAAAGTTCGGCTGATTCGGATCGCCGCCGACGCCAAACGCGTTGTACTTCGGGCCGAGGTAGGCAGGTCCCTGCGCATATATGTCAACGCCCTCCCGTCCACCCTCTGCGGCGATGACGCAGTTGGGAAGCCCGAGCTCGAAATGCTCGCGCATCCTGCCAACAATCGAAATCACCGACGGCGCGTCGTTAACAAACTCGGTCGGCGTAGCCGGAATCCGACCCGTCATGAACCGTTTGCTGCCGCCTCCGTGGTCGTTGAAGGTGTGAGCGATGCTGCGAATCACGGTGTACTTATCCGCACACTTCGCGTGCAGCGGCATGAGTTCGCATACGTTGAGCCCGGCGACGTTCGTTTCGATCGGCTGAAACGGCCCGCGATATTCTTCGGGCGCTTCGGGCTTCATGTCGTACATATCCATATGCGGCGGGCCACCCGCGAGCCAGACGAATAGCACTGACGTATCCGGCGGCGTGGTCACTTGACCGGCTTCGGCCCGCAACCTCATCACGTCCGCCAAACTCAGCCCGCCAACGCCCAGCGTCCCGAATTGCAAAAACGACCGCCGCGAAACCGGCCCGTTACACAGATTCATATTCACGATTGTTTCTCCGTTTGACGCCGAAATTCACACATAGCCACCGCACTTCAATCTTGGTTCCACAACAAACCAGGACGTCCCACTTCCACAAAATTCTTGATCTCTTGCACCGATAAGGCGCGGCTCCAGATCGCCAATTCGTCGATTCGACCGCGAAATGCGCGATTCGCCACACACGCTTTCGCATCAGGTAGCCAATTCCCCAAGCGACAAGAACCTGGTCGAAGGATTTCATCTTTCCGCCACTGACGCTCGCGGGCCAGTACACCATTCACGTAGATTTGCTGAGAATGATTTTGCGTCGACATGACCGAAGCAACATGAGTCCATTTGCCGACTGGTACGGATTCTCCCATGACCTTGTCGTCAAAATGACCTTGGATGACCACTCCGCCGCGCGGCAATCCCTGCCGCGTGAGTTGGAAGTGAAAGTCGCCGGGTTCGTAGCCGTCCGAATTGAGGATTGCATTCAGGCCGAAATCGAGCCGATCGACCTTCAGCCACATGGCGATCGTTAGCTCCTGATGTTCGCCGGGAATGTGCAACTGCACGAAGTCGGAATCGCGGTCAAAGAGCAACGCTGCCTTCCCGGGCCAACGTCCGGTCGTCCAGCGAGCTCCCTCGATGCGACCAGCGGCTATTTGCCATTCGTTGTGCGAATTGACCAACGCACTCTCGTCCGAAGTGCGGCGAAACGGAAAAAACGCCAACAGCCGCTCATCCGCCCAAAGCTGGTGTTCGTATTGCTGCCAACGTTTAAATCCAATCGCTCCGGGAGTTGGAAACGCCTTCTCGTCAATTTCTGGCACGGTCTTGGCCGCGCCGTCTACAAAGCGCGACGACTCACCCTCCGTGACTTCGGACAACACCTGTCCTGTCCGAGGATCCGCGACGTTGACCTGCCCGTCGAATACATACAGATCGCTGGCGCCACTACGAGGATCGACGCGCAGGCCAAACTCGGTTCCCAGGTCCACGTAGTCTGCCGCGTCGGTTGCGATCGTAAAACCCCGCGCGGTTGGCGGCGCCGTGACGCGCATGTTGCCGTAGACCAGCCGAGCATATTGAGCGTCGCGCACATTCAGTCGCGCTGGACTGGCGATGACAACATCCGCTCCCTGAGCGAATCGCAGATGTACAATTCCCTTAAGCAACTCGTACTCGCCCGGGCCAATGCGAACTCCATCCGGCGCTCGACCTTCTGCGAATTCCGCTTCCGCCTGATCTACCAGGAGTGCTGCTATTGAATCGGTCTTGGGAAGCGAGTTGGCAACTGCTGGCGGTTCCTGCTTTGCGACGATTTCGTTCGAAGCACGATCTAAAGTCGTCCAAGGCCAGAAGACAGCAACCACACCTGCGACGATCGTCCCGGCCACGAACGCCAGCATCCAACCGATCGGCGATGCTGGAAGCGACACAGAAGGAGGCGACTTCAGCGAAGTTTCTCCCGCGATTTCCGGCGATAATGCAGCCGCGAAATCCCAATGCAACGCCGAATGCAAACTCATAAACTCCCGATACGCCCGCCGCGTTTGGGGATCGGAACGTAATAGCTCGCCCAGTTGTTGCCCGTCCGCTTCCGAAGCGATGCCATCCACGAGGCGATTGAACAGGGATTCGAGGTCCGCGTCGATCGAATTCATGAGAATGCCTCCTCGACGATTGTCTTCTGAATGCACTCAAACAACGCGTGGCGGATGCGCCTGAGTCGGTCCGAAAGCGCCTTGGCAGTCACTCCGCCGGCTGCGGCTAGAGTATTTACCGATGCCTCCGGTTCGTCGCGCTGAGCGATCAGTTCGCGTTGCTCGGGTCCTAGCTTCTGCAGACATGACGCCAGCACGTTCCGCCGAGCCTTAAACGCCCGTTCATCGGCTACCGCCTCCTCCGCAAGCAGCTTGGCAAGATCGTCATCAAACACGAGCCGCTGTCGCTG
>CAIXSC010000938.1 GCA_903921945.1 uncultured Planctomycetaceae bacterium | reverse complement strand
TTTTGGAGCGCGCGCTAACGATCGGGGTCTTGGCTTTGCGGGAGATCGTCGAGCGATTCCAGTCCGAATAGCTCGAGGAATCGGTCCGTCGTATGGAAAATGGGTTCGCGAGGTTTGTGGTCGGGGCGTTCCACTCGCAGTAGCCCGCGGCGGACGAGTTGCGTGAGCACGCCGCCGCTCGCGGCGTTCCTCAAACGGTCAATCTCGGGCTGTGTCAACGGCTGGTTGTAAGCGACCAACGCCAAAACGTCGATCGCTTGCTGGGACAGCTTCGCCTCTTTCACTCGGCCATAGAATCGGTCGCGCAACGGCGCGAATTCGGGACGCAATACCAGTCGATAACCGGCCCCGACCGATTCGATCCAGTACGCGCATTGTTCGGCGGCGTAGGTCTCGTTCAGTTCCACGACCAGCTCGTCGATCTCCGCCGGCCGCACGCCCCGCATCAACGAGGCCACGTGGTTGGCGGTCAGCGGCTCGTGTTGCGGATGGCCGACGAACAGCATCGCCTCGAGGATCGTCCGGGGCGAAATCTCCGCCTCGGTGCCCGCGGGCAACCGGTCGCTGGCGGAGACAAACCCGCCATACAGATCGTTGGCTGCCGGCCCGCCAACCGCTGCCAAGCCAGATGGGCTGGCACTAGTCATGGCGCCTGTCGGATTGCTGGCGGCTGAACTGCTGGCGGCCGAGTTACGGGCGGCCGAGTTATCGGCGGCGGCGTTACCACCGTCCAGAGCTGGGGCGGTGCCGTCCAGGTCATCGAGTGGGAAGTCGTCACCCAGCTCGCCGTCGGCAGGGGGCACGGCCGCGTACGGGTCGTTTCCGTCCGCCAGCAGCGAAGCGTAAGCTTCGCTGAGCTCTTCGAGCGACAGTCCGATCTCGTCCGAGGGGGCGGCGAACCGGTCCAGGCCGAGATCCGCCGAGCGTTCCGGACTACCCTGTCCGCTCATCGCACCCCCTTGCGAGTAATCCTAGTGCCACCGCTTCGCGACTTCGGCCCGCATGAACGCCAAGGCGTCGCGGGAGAGCTGCATTTCGCTCTCGAACATCCGCCGCCAGATCTTGGTCGCCGCCGCCAATTCGGGCAAGGCCAATCCGAACGCCTCGACCATCATCCAGCCGTTGTAGTTGATTTGACGCAACGCGTCGAAGTTCTCCGCCCAGCGAATGTTGCCCTTGCCTGGCGTGCTGCGATCGTTCTCCGAAATGTGAACGTGGCACAGGACATCCGCGCAGGCATGGATCGCCTGGCCGATGCACTTCTCCTCGATGTTCGCGTGGAACGTGTCGTACATCACGCGGCAATACGGATGGTTGACTTCGCGCGCGAAACGAGCCGACTCGGAATGCGTGTTGAGCAAATAGGTTTCGAACCGATTGAGGCACTCGACGCCCAGCGTGACATTGACCTTGCCAGCGTGTTCGGCAACCTGTCGCATGCTGTCGACGCCCCACTTCCACTCGTCCGCTGTCGGTCCCTGGCCGGAGAACGCGCCCAACGCCGAATGGTACGGGCCAACGAGCGTCGTGGCCCCAATCGCCGCGCAGCAATCCAACACCTTCTTCGTGTTCGCCACACCCGCCGCCCGCACCGCTGAATCCGGGCTGATCGGATTGTCTTCGACGCCCCGCACCGTGACCGCCGTGCGTGCCAACCCCAGATCGTCTAGCCGCTTGCCCCACGCGGCATAATCGAGTCCCGTGTTGAAAATCGGAACCTCAACGCCGTCGTAGCCGAGGTTCTTGAGCATTTCGAGCACCGGGATCAGGCCGTCATGCACTTCGCCCGTCCACAACAACAGGTTCATACCGAATTTCATACGCTGGATTCCTTGCCTGGAAGTTCACGTCTAAGGCCCGCCCCATCAAACGAGCAGTGTGCCATCCCAACCGCGCCTCGACAACCGGCCCTGTTGATGGCGAATTCGCACCGCGAACCCCGTCGGCCCGCCAACCGCCCGTCGCTGTCGCCGAATCGGCGCGACTATCGCAACCGCGAGGTTGTGGGCGCGGGCGTGCTGCTACGCGGGGCGCGGGCGAGCTCCAACGGGCTGAAGTACAGCGTGGGATCGTCGATGATGACGGGCGTCGACCAAGTGCGGCCGTCGTCGGCGCTGCAGACATTGAAGAAGAACGTCTTGAACCGTTCACAGCGGAAGCCGTACGGATTGTGCGTCGCGACCTTGTCCGCGGCGGTCAGATCGCCGATTCCCTCGTGGCAGTAGAAGTGAACTTTACTGTCGGCCGTGAACGACATGCCAAACGTCCACCAGCCGGTCTTGGTGATCTGCGGTCCCCGGTAGTCTTGGCCCTGCTCGTTCGCGCGGATGCGAATGTAGGCCGTGTCGTAGCCAAGTCCGTTCGATTCCTTGGTTTCGAATTCCAAGAAGAAGCCCGGGTAGTAGAGCTCGCGGCCCCAGTAGCGGCCGCCCTTTTCGTGTTCCCAGGTGTGCGTATCGACGGCGGCGCGGATGGCGAAATGCGGTCCCGAACGCCGCTCCCACTTCGACACCGGCGGCAGGAAGACACGAACCACGAAGTTCGGCTGCTGCGCGACAGGAATGGAACCGCCGAGTCGTTCGCTGATGTCGCAGATGAAGTCGTCCTGCTGCATGTTGTACGACGGCCGGCCGGTGATCCCCGTGAAGACCGACCGCAACAACAGCGAGCCTTGGCTATCCGCCAAGCCGTTTTCCGGTGTCGGCACGCGTTTCACGACATCGGGCGTGCCCCGCATGATGCCCTCGTACCAACGCCCATTCTTGGCGTAGCCGCCCGGCAGATACTGCTCCTCGTTGATGTTCTCCGCGCTCTTCGGCAGATTGGGGTAGTACTCCCATTTCGCGTCCTCGAAGTCGTCGCCAACCTGGACGACCTTCTGGCCAGTGCCTGGCACGAGTGGCGGGAGCGCCGATGCCGGTTCCGCCGCCCACAATCCGCCAGAGCACACCAAACCCAACGCCAATCGCCGCAAAATGGAGTGAAGTCGCATGGGCCGAGAAATCCGCTTCAAATAGAGGAAGAGTTCGCAGCGCTGCAGCCAGCCGCCGCTTACTCTTCATCGGAATCGCGGATTTCAACGGTGCGGATTTTTCCGGCCGGGCCGACTGGGCCGCTTATCTTGCCTCGCCTAACAGCTCTTCAAGCGGCTGTTCCTCGTTCTGCGCGGGGGTGGGAACGCCGAGCATCCGCGCGAAAGTGACCCCGATCGCGGCCGGACTGATCGGCCGATCCACGCGGACCTGCTTCACTCCCTTGCCCAACCAAAGCACCGGCACATGCGTGTCGTAGATCCAGGGCGAACCGTGCGTCGCTTTCGTCGTTCCCTGCCAACTGTACGGCCTGAATGCGAACAGCAGGTCGCCGCTGAGCTGCGGATGGAACGCCTTCAAAAACTGATCCCGGGGTGTCGAGCCCGGCGGAACGAGCTTCCGCAGATCGGCGGGAATCTCGATCGTCGGACCGTTCGGGTCGAGCAGATCCTCGCGGGTCAACACAATCGCCAACCCAGGTTCCGCGCGGAGGAAGGCTTGGACCTCGCGGCGAAACTCGGCCCCGCGCGCTCCCACATCACCCGCCCGCAGAAATAATTGCGCGCCGTCCATGCTCTCGACATACGTTTTGCCGCTCGGCGACATGCCAAACTTGTCGACAAGCCGCTCTTCCAGCCGTGCCCGGAACTTGACGATGTCGCCCAGCGGATTGCGTTTCGCCGGCAACCCGATCGAAGCCGCGTATTCGGGAATCGGCGCGACCGCATGATCGGCTGACAGCGCCAGCGTCCATTGATCGGCCCCGACCTGTTCGTCGAGCAACTGGACGAGCCGCGCGAGCTGCGCGTCGGTGCGATACGTCATGTCCTCGACTTCGAGACTGTGCGGGCCGAAGGTGTGGCCCACGTAGTCGTTCGAAGAAAAGCCAACCGCCAGCAGATCGCAAACGTCATCTTTACCCAGTTGCTCCTGCAGCAAGATCCGCTCCGCCAACTCCAATGCCAAGTCGTTGCCAAACGGCGTCGTCGCGATCTGCTTTCGCAAGCGGGCCGGCTCATCCGCCGCAAGCGTATGCGGGAAACCGCGTCCCAGCTTCTCGTAGTCCCCTTCAAAAAGGCTGTCGTCGGGATAGTTGACCCGATAGCCGCCCGCGTCCCGGGAAAGCTCCCACACACGGCCCGCGTACCGTTCCGCGACACCAGCCGCGTTCAACTCCCGCACGTATTCAGGGAGCGACTCGCGATAATAACGGCTCGTCACCCAACAACCGGACTTGCTATCGAACCAATACGCGCCGTCGGCTTTGGCGCCCGTCATCAACACCGCGGCGCGATCCTTCAGCGTCACGCCAAACACCTTGGCTTTCCCGCCCGAGGTGCGCTTGAGCACATCGCCAAGCGTCTCGGCGGTGAGCGACCTCGGCGATACGCCTTTCAATTCGGCGGACCCCGCCGGCGTGCCGACGATCGGGAATCCACTGTCTTCAACGCAGTATCCCATCTTGCCCGTTTGGCGGTTGTACCAATCATTCCCCAAGATGCCGTTGCGATGAGGGTACGAGCCGGTCATCAGCACGGCATGGCCCGGCGCCGTCACCGTGAAAGCATGCCGATGATGCGCCTGGCTGTACCACGCGCCCCGCGCCTCGACTTGCCGAAAAAAATCGCCCGCCCGAAACCCCGCGCGAAACCGCTCCAAGTACTCGTAACTCAACTGATCCACGCTCACGATCACCACCAATCGTGGACCAGCCGACGACAACGCGATTCGCTCCTCCGCGGCCACAGTTCGCGCCGCCAAACTCGACAAGGCCAAACTCGACACGGCGAGCGTCGACAGGATCGGCGCCAACCATGCGACCTTCGCCACCATGAAACCGGCGAGCCGCCTTGTTGCAGGGTTGACGAGTTTCACGGCCGGTTGTCGGACTGGCAGTTTCAGGGCGTGGCGGGAAATCGGCTGAGGCCGCGAGTGGGAGTGCATCGATCCGTTCCTTGATGAACCGCGGGAAGAACGCGTTCGGCGGACGCCAATAAAACAAGGCGGACGCCTCATGGCAATGAGACGTCCGCCTGTTCGAGTCGAAGCCGCGAAAACTTCGCGCCGTGTTTACACGTTCGAACTAGCTGTCCTTCTTCTTCTTGCCCTTCGCGGGCGCGTCGAGCCCCGCTTTGGTCTTCTGCTCGGCCGTCAACACTTCGCCGACAGCCTTTTGGAAGCCAGCGGCGATCGTGGCGAGTTCCTTCTGGGCGGCATCGAGCTTGGCCTTGTCGTCAGCCGACAGATTGCCAGCGGCATCGACGGCGGCCTTCGCCTCCTTGCCCTTCTTGCCTTCCGCCTTCGCCTTGTCGGACGCTTCCTTCTTGGCCTTGCGGACCTCGGCGGTCATCAGCGAGTTGACCGTCTTCTGCGGGTCGGCCATCTTGCCGGCGTACTCGGTGGCCAAGTCCTTGATCTTCGTCTTCTGCTCGGCGGTCAGATCAAGTCCTTCCAGCTTCTTCTCGACGGCGGCAATCGCGGCCGGGGCGCCGCCCTTGGCGTTTTTCTTCCCCTTCTTTTCCTGAGCGACCACGGGAACCGCGATCAACGCCGCCAACACCACCGCGGCAGCCATGTGAACGAACTTCTTCATCAAAGCGACTCCATGAAAAGAGACGAGCGAACCTCGAGAACCAGGCATACGGGACGAACTAGGCGAACAGCTTTTGGATCACGTTACCGTCGCGCACGATCATGATCGGCCGGCCGGTGTTGGTGTGGTATTCCTTCGTGTGGTCGATGCCCAGGTTGTGGTACAGCGACGCGGCGACATCGTTGGGCGACATGCCTTCGTGAGCCGGTCCGGTCGCCTTGTCATCGCTCTCGCCGATGACTTGGCCGCCCCGCACCGAGCCACCCGCCATCAGCATGAACATGCATCGCGGATAGTGGTCGCGACCGCCTTCGGCGCTCCGCGAATTGATCTTCGGTGTGCGCCCGAATTCACCCGTCACCATCACGGCGGTCGATTCCAGCAGTCCCTTCGCGGCCAGCCCGTTCAGCAACGCCGCCAAGCCAACGTCCAGCGTGGGCAACTGCTTGGTCTTGAGCTTGGTGAAGTTGTCCTGGTGCGTATCCCAGCCGCCCAGAGAAACGCTGACAAACCGCACACCCGACTCGACAAGCCGCGTCGCCAGCAAGCAGCTTTGGCCGAACGCATCGGAACCGAACGGTTCGGCGAACTTCGGCGATTCCTTGCTGATGTCGAACGCCTCGCGAGCCCGCTTCGAGGTGATGATCGCGTACGCCTGTTCGCTGAAGCGGTCGAGTCCCGACAGCAGTTGGCTATCGCGTTCCACCGAGGCGAACGTCTTGTCCAGATCTTGCAGCAAGTTCTGGCGGCGCTCAACTTCGTTGATCGTTAGGCCGTTGCCCAACGCGACGCCCCGGACCGTGAACGGCTTGCCCGCTTGCGGCGTGGCATTCGTGTTCAGCGGCGCGTATTGAACTCCGAGGAAGCCAGCGCGCTGCGGGCTGTTCGGCACCGCCACGAACGGCGGCAGTTCTTTGGGTGCTTCGAGCTCTTTCGTGACCACCGCGCCGTAGCTCGGATACTCGAGCGACGGCAACGGCCGGTTGCCGCTGTTGACGTAAATCGTGCCCAGTTCGTGCGCCGCCAACGTGTGCGAGACGCCTCGGAGGATCGCGAATTTGTCCGCGCAGGTCGCCAGCTTCGGCAGATGCTCGCTGATCTCGATGCCTTCGACATTCGTCTTGATCGGATTGAACGTGCCGCGGTACTCGGCCGGCGCGTTCGGCTTCAGGTCGAACGAGTCCATGTGCGACGGACCACCGCCCAGATTGACGAAAATGCACGCTTTGGCCTTGCCCGCCTTTACTTCACCGGCCTCGGCCATCCGCAGATAGCTCGCGAGCGACAGGGTCGAGCCGATCGCGCCTACTCGGAGAAAATCCCGCCGCCGCAGGCCGTCACACGTCAAGGAAATCGCCATTTGCAAAATGCTCCACAGGAAAAAGTGACAATGTTTTGAATCAGGTTAAGATCGAAATTCAATAGCAGCTCGTCGTCGCCCACGGATCGGTTAGTGGTTGACGATGAATTCCTTGGTGTTCACCAAGGCCCACAGCAGGCCCTTGGCGCCTTCCAACGGGTCGCTGGAAGTGGTGATGTACTCGATGCTCCGCGCCGTTTCCTCTTCGGTCGGGTAACGGCTAAGCGTCCGCAGATAGGCTTGTCGCGCGATGGTGGCCGGATCGAGTTTCACGGTCGCCGCGGCCGGCTTCGGTTCGCTCGCTTCCTTCAGTTGCTTCTCCAGCATCGCGATCCGTTCCTTCACGCGATCCATCTGGGCTTCGAGTTTGCGTTTTTCGAGTCCCTTCAGGCGGGTCTGGAGCTTCGCGAGTTCCGCTTTCGCCTCGGCTTTCGCGTCAGCCTGTTTGCGCTCCGCGCTCGCACTCTCGTCCGCGACCGCGGCCTTCGCCTGCTTCGTCAGTTGCTCGATCCAGCTATCACGGCCGCCGTTGATCGCGGCGATCACGGTGGAATCGTTTTGCAAGTAGACCGTTTGCAAGAGGCTGGCTTCGGTCGAGCGGTCGCAGTCGCAGTTGCTCTCGCGAGTCGACCGGCCGAAGACCTGCAGCGCGAAGCCGCGATCGCCACCCTGGTTGCCGCGCACCTGGGCGCTCGAGCCAGGTACGCTAATCGCGCGGCCCTTCAACGCCACGAGCGCTTCGGAGGCTTTCGCGTCGGAGGCGACCGCTTGCTGCAACGCGTCGACAGCGACTTCCGCCGGCAACCGTCGCGGCACCGCGCGGCTGAAGTTCCGTTCGTCTTGAGCGTTCGTTTCATTCACGTGCCAGCTTCGCTGATACGTCGCGCTATTGCAGATTTCGCGATGCAACCACTTGATGTCGAAGCCCTTTTCAACAAAGCCGGCCGACAAGTAATCGAGCAGCGCTTTGTTACGCGGCGGATTCGCCAAGCTCATGTCATCGGGCGGCTCAACGATGCCCGCATTGAAATAGGTCGCCCAGACGCGATTGACGAACGCGCGGGCGAAGTACGGATTGTCCTTAGAACGCAACCACGCCATTACCGGCTCGCGTGCGTCCTTGAATTCGGTCAGTTCAATCATTTCCCCGTTGAGCAACCGGGCTTTAACGCTCAGAGCCGGCTTTTCCGCGGCTTTGGCATTGGCTTTGGCGGTGGGCTTGCCGCGTGTTTTGGCCTCGGCCGATTTGGGTTGCACCGCCGAGGAGGCGACCGTCTCGCCGAACGGCACCGTCTTGCCCTCTTTCAACAGATCGGGCAATTTGCGCCGCAGATCATTGCCGCGCAGGTCTTTCAAACCGCAGTTTTCCAGAATCGCCTGCATCTCGTCCTTCGGCCCGGCTTGGCTGTAGCGGACATACGCGAAGAACTGCTTGAACTGATCAAAGTCATCCTTGGACCACTGGTCGAACGGATGCTTGTGGCATTGGGCGCACTGGATCCGCACCCCCATGAACGAGTAGGCGAAAGCGATCGCCTTGTCCTCGGTTTGCCGCATGTTCGTTCGCGCCCAGTAGTACGGCATCGAAGGCAAATCGGCAAAACCACGATCCGAACCCGGTCGATACAGGTCGCTCATCTCTTTGCAGAACTCGGTATAGCTTTGGTCAGCCAACCGGCTCCTGCCCAGAATGATCCCTTCCGCGATCTGGTCGTACGGCGTGTTCGCGGCGATCCGCTTGTAAATCCAGTCGTACCAGCCCTGGCTGGCGGCGTTCGTCACCACGTTGTTGACATTGTTCAATTGACGATCGTTGTTGCCCGTGAAGTCGCACAGCTTCGTCGCCCACCAAGCGGCGTAAGCCGGCGTGTCGAGCAATTCATTGATCTTTTCCACTCGCTTGTTCGGCGAACTGTCTTGCAGGAACGCCTCGACGTCGGCGGCCGCCGGCAACGTGCCGGTCAGGTCCAACGAAATCCGGCGAAGGAATTCGGCATCGGTGCAGACGTCCGACGGAAGAATACCGAGCTTCCGCAGCTTGTCGACGATCAGCTCGTCGACTTTGGTCGGCGTCGCAACGGCCGGATACTTGGTCCCCGTCTTGTCCGACACCGGCCGGATCACCGCCACCGGCACCACGGCGTTGTCGTAGAAGACGACGATATGGGTGTCGCCGACGTCGCCCGTCGTCATGTGGCCATGTTCGTCGATTTTCGCGATCTGATCGTCATTCGACTGGAACCGGCACAGCGGCGTAACGTCCTCGCGGCTCCCGTCCGCCCAGACCGCCGTTGCTCGGAACGAGACCTTCTCGCCAGCCTTCGCCGCGACGACTTCCGCCGGCGTCACTTCGAGCGACTTCAGCGTTTGAACCGTGGAGGCGTCGAACTTGCCGCCTTCGGCGATCCATTTTCGCAGCACGTGATGCTGCCAGCTATTCTTCGCGTAACGCTCGCCGCCTTCATGATTGTTCGCATCCGTGGGCTTGGTGATCACCAAACTCTCATCAGGCTTAGCGAGATTGATTCGCGGCTTGTCACCGGCCGCCAAGGCGTCGTGATCGAACTTGAAGTCGAACCCGAACAGCGACAGTCGGAATCCGCCTCGGCCTTGGAACGAACCGTGGCAAGAGCGTCCGTTGCAGCCGAGCCGTCCGAGCAACGGCGCCACATGCCGCTGGAAATCGGGCGTCTCCGCGACGTCCGCCGCCGCGAACCGCTTATCAATCGGCGCAATCGCCTCACCCACCCGAGCTGGTTCGCCTTCCTGAAGCTCCCCTTGGCCACCCGGCTTGGTTTCGCCCTTCTTTTGAGCGCCCGGCTTCTTGTCGCTCTGCCTTTCGCCCGTTGGGTTCGCCTGCTGAGTCGCGGGCGGGCTGGCACCGTCTTCCGCGCGGATGCCCGCAGGCATCCCCGCAGCCAGTGTCCACGCCAAGCCCGCCCATGCCAGGCAGGCTCGAGCTGTCATCGTTGGCCATCGTCGCATGCGTGTTCACTCCAAGTGAAAAACTAATAACGAATGTCAATGTGAAGGGCGGTGACTGCGGTTAGCTACGGATTCTTGGGGACCGGTGACCCGTTCGGGGCGTTAGCGGGCGCCGGCAAAGCCGGCTCAAAAACCGCTTGGCCCGCTGCTTTTTCTGCTGCTTTGTCCGCCGGCTTGCCCGCTGCTTTGTCTGCCGGTTGGTCTGACGGCTTGTTGGTTGCCCTGTCCGTTGGTTTGGAAGCCGGTTGGTCTGCCGGTTTTGTGGTAGGCGTTGTGGCGGGCGTTACGGTAGGCGTTGTGGCAGGTTTTATCGCAGATGTCGAAGCGGATTTCGAGGTCGTTTTTCCGGTGGGCTTTGCGGACGGCTTGGAGGTCGGTTTCACGGGGTTCTTCGCGGCCGCTTTGGGGCCGGTGCGGGGCCGCGACACCAATTGCTGGAACTGTTGCTCGACCTGTTCCGTTCGATTGCCACTGGCAAGTTGTTCGTCGAGCTTCCGCAGGCGTTCGGCGACGCGATCGCGTTCCATCCGCATCAACGCTTGCTGCAATTCCAGATGCTCGTGGATCAGCTGTCGCAGTTGGGATTCCAGTTCCGGGGTGCGTGCCATCCGCAGTCGAACGGCGACCAAGTCGCGGCGGGATTGGGTTTTCCAAATTTGCAATTCCAGTTCGAACCGACGTGGATCACGCGAGCGTGCCAAGTTGATCCGTTCGCTGGCACGAAACAGATCTTGCATCGCCTGCGCGTATTGCGCCGGACTTGTCGGCTTCAGAGCGGCCAGCAACTCAGCCAACTCGGCGTGGTGTTGCTCGACGAATTTCAACGCGGCCGTCTCGCGTTCCAGCGTCAGCGGCGCGGGCGTCGTGCCGACGGCTGCCTTCCTGCGGGCCGGAGTCGACTCGGCGCTGGCCGCGGATCCAGTGCCGGCTTGCGCGATCGTCTCCGCTCGATCGGCCGCCGCAAGCTCGGGACAAACAACCCAAGCGACCGTCATGGCGATCCACGGAATGAGGCGAGCGTCCCGGACACTCATGGGATGTTTCCCGCTTCCGCCGGAGCATCCGGCGCCGACTCGGGCATTCCCACCGGCTCGCCCGAAGCCTCCGCGGCTTCGTCGCTCAACGTGCCGGATTTCGCCGCGACGGCCGCAATCATCCAAGCCGGCGCTTCCGCCGCCACAAGTTCACCCCCAAGCTGCGAGGCTTCCGCTTCGCCGCTCAGTTCGAAACCGTCTGGAGCGAAACCGTTTGGTGCGCGACCGCTTGGTGTGCGACCGTTTGGTGCGGTACCGCCGAATTCGGTGCTGTCGGTTTCTATGCCGGAAGTCTCGGCGCCATGCCCAACGGCGCCGTCAACCACCACGCCATCAACCAACATGCCGTCAACCACCACGCCGTCAACCATCGTGTCATCAATGACTGTGCCATCGGGTGTCAGGCG
The DNA here is from genome assembly GCA_903921945.1 of uncultured Planctomycetaceae bacterium. Taxonomy (GTDB): domain Bacteria; phylum Planctomycetota; class Planctomycetia; order Pirellulales; family Pirellulaceae; genus CAIXSC01. The sequence goes on along the minus strand of CAIXSC010000938.1, from coordinate 3,843 downwards.
AACTCCCGAGTCACTGTCGTGTAGGGATGAATGACCTGCCAGATCTTCGCTGTCCTCAGACAGTCCGCTTCCCGACCGCGGCCGCTCTTCGCTCCACAATCGCGCGAGTTTCCCCAGGTGGGCGGCGTATTGATCGCTCGAGGACGAACGATCGGCGACGACAGGAAGCCGTTTGCCGGCGGAGTGGCCAGCCGTATGATCAGCCCAATGGTCGACCATCGACACCAGTCCCAGGCACGCGAGCGAGCCGACGACGCACCACGACGCGATGGTCCGCCATCGGCGGCGGGGCGACGCCTTCCACCGAGGACTAGCCGGGCCGCTTGCGAGCCTTCGCTCCGGTTGCCCTGCAACGGTGCGGGCCGCGATGGTTGTGCTGGCTGTGCGGCCTGGCTCTGTGCCAGTGCCCGTCTCTGTGCCAGTGCCAGTCTCTGTGCCAGTGCCAGTCTCTGTGCCGGTGCCGGTGCCGCCTGCGAGATGATTCAACGTTGGGACCCATCCGTCAATGCCGGCGACCTGGATGGCTACGGCGATTTCCACGGCGGCCGCCACAGCTTCGCGAGCGTCTTGGTCGGCTGCGAGCTGCTCTTCGAAGATGGTGGACTCGTCGGACGACAGTTCACCGGCTACGTATCGAAACGCGATCCATTCGAGCGAACGGGCAGCCAACGAGGACGGGGAATCGAGTTGGTCGCCGGGGCACTCCGACGGGACATGGACGGTGCCGTCGGCAGCGGGTCGTGGTTCGGGTTGATTCGTCATGGTTTACTTATCGCCCGACAGTTTTCGGTCGCCCGACAGTTTTCGGCGTAGTCGGGCCAGGGCTGAGTGCATGCGATCCAGGGCGGTGCCGAGCGGAATTCCCAATTCTTTCGCGGCTTGGGCGAATGTTCGGTCCTCAAATACCCTTTTCCGCACGACGGCTTGTTGTTCTGGCGTGAGTTCCGCGAGCGCTTTGCGAACTGCTTCCACCGTTTCGGCCTGCACCACCGCCGCTTCCGCCGACGGAGCGTCTTCGGGAAGACTCCAGGCGACCTTGCGCAACACCCGCTGGCTTCGGTCCGCTCGGCGGCGGATCAACAACGCTTCATGGAACGCGACCCGGAACAACCACGCTTTACGCGTTTCCGGGCGGCTTTCCCCCCCGCGTTCCGCCAGCCGCACAAACGCAATCTGCGCCACATCTTCCGCCGACTGCCAATCCCGCAACACGCCCACCAAGAACCGACGCAGCTCCGCCCCGTGCTCCGCATGGAAGGCGGCGACCGTGGCCGGATCGAGCGGCGAATCTGGCGGCCGGTCCTCGGCAGTCACAACGTGTCACTCCCGCCGAACGGCCGCGATTCCTCGATATGTCTGCAAGGCAGATGCGCAAGCCGGCTCGTTTATTGCCGGTGGACGGCATTTTTCCCAAAAATCATTGCCTTTTCGCAACTCGCTAGGCAAGCTTGATGCGTAGGAACGCTTCGCTCAACGGCCCAACTGGAAAGGCTCGTCCGACGCCAGCGGCTCATGAGGTGGAATCCACCATGGTTGCCTCCCCAAAACACAGGTTCTACCACCGAAAAGACGGGCCTGAACCCGCCGTCAGCTCGCGAAACAGAACGCGCTCAAGGCTGGGGTTCACGCTCGTCGAACTGCTGGTCGTGATCGCGATCGTGGGCGTGTTGGTGGCTTTGCTCCTGCCGGCGGTTCAAGCTGCTCGCGAAGCGGCCCGGCGGTCCCAATGCGTGAACCATCTGCGGCAAGTCGGCTTGTCGATCCACCAGTTCCACGACGTGAACGGTTTTTTTCCCGCGTCCGGGTGGACCATCGCCGGGCCCGGCAACCCGGCTGGCAAATACGTGGGCTGGCGGTGTCTGACGCTTCCTTTCGTCGAGCAGCAAAACGTGCGGGAATTGTACGACGCCAATCTGAATTGGTGGGAGGGCACCAATCCGACGGTGGCTTCCATCCCGCTGAAGGTGTACCGCTGCCCGAGCGCTCCTTCCGGTCCGGATGTGATGACCGCGGTCGCCAAGTCCCCCCGGCCCGCGCTGACGTTCCTCACTCCAGTCGCGCCAACCGATTATGAAGCGGTCATGGGCGTGCATCCAAACTCGATCAACGCCCATTTGCCGACGCCGATCTACAGCGTGACCAATCGCTTCTCCGTCATGTACCGCAATTCCATGACCCGGTTCGCCGACGTGCTCGACGGCTCCTCCAACACCATCATGGTTGTCGAGTGCGCGGGCCGCCCGCAGGTGTTTCGACTGCGACGAGCCGCCAGCGGACAGGCCAACGATCAGGGAATCGGTTGGGCCGACAGCGAGGGTCCGTTCAGCCTTGACGGCGCGTCGCACGACGGCGCCTTGGAAGCGTGCGGACTCGGGTGCGCCGCCGCGATGAACCGCCGCAACGACAACGAGCCGTTCGCGTTCCACCCTGGCGGATCAAACGCCCTGTTCGCCGACGGCCACGTGCAGTTCGTCCGCGACACAATCCCGTTACCCACGTTCGCCGCGATGGTTACCGCTAGCTCTGGCGAAGTCATCAGCGATACCGACCGCTGATTCCGCAACGGTCCCGACCCGATTGCCGACGATCCGGGACAGAAAAAAACTTGGTCGTCCGCGCGTTTGTTTCGGGCCTGACGCGACCCTAAAATCGCAGGGGCCTGTGGTGACCTTTCCGCAGAGGGGCGTTACCGAAGAGGGGGGCGTTAGCGATGACAGACGTTCAGCGGATTTCGCGGCTATCGCGGCGATCGTTTACGGAGACCGGATTGCGAGTCGGCTTGGGACTTCCCGCCGGCGGCGGCCTGTCAGGTTGGCTGGCGGGCACGGCTTGGCATCTTTTGAGCCGTGGCGTTCGGTCGTCATCGGCAGCCGCGGTGCCTAGCAGGAATCACGCTTTGATGATTGGCGTGACTCGCTACCAGCATGCGGAGATGAACCGGAAGCCTCTAAGCTTTCCGGAAAAAGACGCCGAGGCCGTCGGCGATTTGCTCAAAGCTTCCGGCTATGAGGTGACGAAACTTCTTGGCCGCGCCGCGACCCGCTCGGCAATCCTTAGCGAGCTAGCGAAGCTGAACACGCGAGGCGATACCGACGGCGTGGTGATCGTAGGTCTGTTTGGGCACGGCGTGGAAATGAAATTCGAGGTGGTCGTCGAGGGCAAGCGCAAGGTTTTGGAGGAGGGTTGCTTTTGCCCATGGGATACGGGAGTGGTCCAGGCGAAGGACGAACAGGGTCGACTGTTGTTCGACGGCGACTCGCCGCAGATCGAACCGCTTCGCGAGTCATTGATTCGCATGCGCGAAGTGATGACCAGCCTGAAGTTGGCGAGCGCGGGTTCGCGCGTGGTGTTCGCGGATTGCTGTCGCGAAATGCCGAACCGAGCTCGTGGTCGCAACCTGGGGCTTGGGGCGGGATTTCAGGCGCAGAGTTTGCCGAACAACTCGGCGGTTCTGTTTGGCTGTAGTGCGGGTGAGCTTGCTTTTGAGCGCGACGACTGGGGCCACGGCGCGTTCACGAAATGCCTTTTGGAGCAGCTTCGTTCGTTGTCGTCCCAGGGAGAGGTGACGACGGGCACGCTTGGCGATCGCGTGAAGCGGGAGGTTCGGAAGTTGACCGGTGGCGCGAAGCCGCAAACCCCTCAGCCTTTCCAAACCGACTCGATCGATTTGCAACTCCAGCCGTCCGTTCTTGCGCCGGTTCCTGGTAGCGTGTTGGAGAACAGCATTGGAACGAAGTTGGTGTTGATCCCGGCCGGCGAGTTTCTGATGGGTTCGCCGGAATCGGACACCTCGGCCGACAGCGACGAGCGTCCTCAGCACCGTGTTCGCTTGAGCCGTCCTTA